>JBPEXC010000051.1:0-5897 GCA_052032035.1 Acidimicrobiales bacterium
CCCGCGGCGGGCGACTGGCCCGCGGTGGTCGACGCCCGCTGGCGGGCGCTGACCGCCGGTCTGGCCGAGCGTGGCGACCTGCCGCGGCGCACCGCGCTCACCGCCCTCGAGTCGGCTGCCACCTACCAGGGGGCGCCTCGGCAGCGAGACGCCGTGCGGGAGGGCGCCGACCGGTTCCGCGACGTGCGCTACGGCGCCGCGCCCGCCAGCGCCGCCGACGACATCGCCTTCGTCGAGCGCGACGACGTCGTGTTCGGTGCCCCCGAGGCGGCCGACCGGCCGCAGGTGTCCGACGCATGAACGGTGGCGGGCGCACCAGGAGCGCGCTGTTCTGGTTGGGTTTCGCCGTCGTCGTCCTCGTCGCCGCCGTCAGCGTCGGTCGGGGCGCCAACGACGGCGAACCGCTCTCGCCCCGGTCGACCAACCCCGACGGCACCCTCGCCCTCGTCGAGCTCCTCGAGCTGCGCGGCCATCGGGTCTCGGTGCTCGACTCGAGCGACCTGGCCGCCGAACTGTCCGACGTCGACGTGACGATCGTCGTGCGCGACCGCCTCGACGACGACAATCGCATCGCGCTCGAGCGCTGGACCGAGACCGGCAACCGCCTCGTCGTCGCCGACGTGTCGTCGCCCCTGGTCGACGCCGAGGCCGACATCGGCGGCTCGGTGCGGATCGTGACGCTCGGGGAGTGCTCCATCCCCGAGCTCGCCGACCTCGAACGGCTCGACGCCCCGGCGCTGTTCCCGTTCCCGACCGCCGGGGCCACCGGGTCGTGCTTCTCCGGCGGACTCGGCGACGCCGCCGCCGCCGTGGTGCGCTGGACGGCGGGCCGGGGCGACGTCGTGGTGATCGGCGGGCCGTCGCTGGTGGTGAACGACAGCCTCGCCGACGCCGACAACGCAGCGGTGCCGATCCGCCTCGTCGAGTCGGCGGCCGGGCCCGGCGCCCACGTCGGCGTGGTCCACGAACCGTCCTTCGGCGGGGGCGGTTCCCTGTGGGCGCTCGTCGCGTCGCCGGTCCGCTGGGGCCTGGCCCAGCTGCTCGTCGCCGCCGCCCTCGGGGTGTGGTGGCAGGCCCGCCGCTTCGGCGGTGTCGTCGACGAACCCCGGTTGGTGCGGCTGCCCGGCTCGTTGCGGGTGCGGGCGGCCGCCGAGCTGCGACGCACGGTCGGCGACCACGCCGGCGCATCCGCGGTGCTCGGCGCCGACCTCGATCGGCGGCTGCGGCGCCGGTTCCGCATCCCGTCCGACGTGCCCCGGCGCAGCCTCCTCGACCGCCTCCCCGACGCCGTCGACATCGACCCGGGCGACGCGATGCGGGCCCTCGGGATCGACGTCGCCACCACCACCTCGGCCCTCGTCGAGCAGCTCGCCGCCATCGACCGCATCGTCGCCCTGATCGAAGACCCGGCCCCCGCCCGCCAGGAGGTACCCCAATGACGGACCAGCCCACCCAGCCCGAGCAGTCGCCCTCTCACCAGGCACCCCCTCATCAGACGCCGGCCCACCAGGCACCGCCCGAGCAGTCGCCGTCCGACCCGGCGGTACGCCAGGCGATCGACGGGATCCGTGCCGAGGTGGCCAAGGTCGCCGTCGGCCAGGACGCCGTGGTCTCGGGGCTGATCGTGGCCCTCCTCGCCGATGGGCACGTCCTGCTCGAAGGCGTGCCCGGCACCGCCAAGACGCTGTTGGTGAAGGCCCTTGCCGCCGCCCTCGACGTCGAGGCCGCCCGCGTGCAGTTCACCCCCGACCTGATGCCCTCCGACGTCGTCGGCCAGCTCGTCTACGACGGGTCGGCGTTCCGGTTCCGCAAGGGGCCGGTGTTCACCAACCTCCTCCTGACCGATGAGGTGAACCGCACCCCGCCCAAGACCCAGGCGGCCCTGCTCGAGGCGATGGAGGAACGTCAGGTCTCGATCGACGGGGTGACCCAGCCCCTGCCCGACCCCTTCGTCGTCATCGCCACCCAGAACCCGGTCGAGTACGAGGGCACCTACCCGCTGCCCGAGGCCCAACTCGACCGCTTCCTGTTCAAGCTGCTCGTCGACTACCCGGCCGAGGCGGAGGAGATCGAGGTCGTCCGGCGCCACCACCACGGGCTCGACCCCCACGACCCGGTGTCGGCCGGGGTCCGGCCCGTCGCCAACGCCGAGGTGTTGGCGAGGGCACGGCGGGAGGTGGCCGGCCTCCGGGTCGCCGACCCGGTGCTCACCTACCTGGTCCAGCTCGTGCGGGCCACCCGCACCTCGCCCTCGCTCGAGCTCGGGGTGTCGCCTCGCGGCGCCACCGCCCTGCTCAAGGCGGCGAAGGCGTGGGCATGGCTGACCGGTGCCGCCTACGTGTCGCCCGACGAGGTGCGGGCGATGGCCAAGCCGACCCTGCGCCACCGGGTCGTGTTGCGGCCCGAGGTCGAGATCGAGGGCGTGACGGCCGACGAGGTCGTCGACGGACTGCTGGCCCAGGTCCGGATCCCGTGACCTGGCCGGTGCCGACCGGTCGGCTCGTCGCCCTCGTGGCGCTGGCGGCGATCGCCGTCGTTGTCGCCGGCGACCTCGGGAGCGTCGCCGTCGGGCCGCTGTCGGTCGGGATCGGCTTCCTCGCCGTGAACGCGGTGCTCGTCGCCGTCGCGGTCGTCGACGCCGCCCTGGCCGTGCGCCCGCGCTCGATCGAGGTGGCCCGGGCGTTCCCCGCCGTCGTCACGATCGGCGAGGACGCCGAGCTGTCGTGGCAGCTGTCGTCGGCGGCCGGTCGCCCGGTTCGCGCGTCGGTGGCCGACGAGGTGCCGACCTCGTTCGGGGCCGGGCGACGTCGCTTCACCGCCACGGTGTCGCCCGGGTCCGACGTCACCACGCGGTTGACGGCGTCGCCGCGTCGTCGGGGTCGCTTCCGCCTCGGGGAACTGGTGGTGCGGACCCGCTCGCCGCTCGGTCTGGCGCACTGGCAGCAGCGCCGCACCGTCGTCGACGAGGTGCGGGTGCTGCCCCCGTTCCGGTCCCGCCGCGATGCCGAACTCGCCCTGCACCAGGCCCGGACGTTCGATACCGGACTCCGCTCGGTCCGCGGCGCCGGCACGGGCACCGACTTCGACGCTCTGCGCGAGCTGACCCCCGACGATCAGACCCGTCACATCGACTGGGCGGCCACCGCCCGTCGCGGTCGCCCGATCGTGCGGACCTACCGGGCCGAGCAGAACCAGACCGTGATCGTGGCGATCGACACCGGCCGCCTGATGGCGGGGCGGGTCGACGGGGCGCCTCGCCTCGAGTGGGCGATGGATGGCGCGATGCTGCTGGCCGAGGTCGCCACCGGGCTCGGCGACCGGATGGGACTGGTCGCCTACGACCGCAGCGTCCACACCGTGGTCGACCCGTCGAGCCGCCGCGGGCAGCGGCGCTCGGTCACCGACGCCATGTTCGATCTCGAACCGTCGCTCGACGAGAGCGAGCTCGCCGTCCTGGCCGAGTGGGTGCTGGCCCGCCACCGTCGGCGGGCGATGGTGGTGATCGTCACCGAACTCGTGGCGGAGGTGGTGCAGGAGTTCGTCCTGCCGGTGTTGCCGTCGCTCACCCGCAGCCACCACGTGGTCGTCGTCGCCGTGCGCGACCCCGACCTGGCGGCGTGGGCGGCTCCGGGCGGCACCAACCACGACGCCGAGGGGGCGTTCCTCCGGGCCGAGGCCCTGCGGGTCGGCCGTCAGCGCGACGAGATCGCCGGGCGCATGCAGCGCCTCGGGGCGCGGGTGGTCGACGTCACCCCCGACGGCCTCGCCACCGCCCTGGCCGACGTCTATCTCGACGCCAAGCACCACGGCCGACTCTGACGAGCACCGGCCGGGCCGGCGAGGGTGCTGGCCGGGTCGGTGACGGTGCCGCTCAGAGGGCGAGGGCGGCGCGGGCCTGGTCGCCCTCGAGGTCGTCGTCGACGAAGGCGGCCAGACCCGCCGCCTCGGCCCGGCTGCCGAGGGTGACGACGTAGGTCCAGAACGCGACGAACACCGCCACCCCGATCGACACGCGGGGCACCAGCGGCAGGCTCGGGGTGACGAACCCCTCGATCAGGCCCGCGGTGACGAACACCAGCACCAGGCCCAGGATGATCGTCACCGAGCGGCGGGCCTCGAGGGCGAACGCCTCGCCCCGTCGGAGGTCGCCGGGGGCGACGAGCGCCCACCCCATGGCGAAGCCGGCCGCCCCGGCCACGACGATCGCCGAGAGCTCGAGCAGCCCGTGGGGCAGGATCAGGCCGAAGAACCGGCCCTGCTGCCCGGCGACGATGAACAACGCCCAGGCCTGGCCGAGCACCACGCCGTTGTAGGCGAGCACGAGGATGCTGCCGAGGCCGAACAGCACCCCGACGGCGTAGGCGGTGAACGACACCTGGATGTTGTTGATCAGCACCGAGGTGGCGAACTGCGAGGCCGCGGTCGACGAGTAGTAGTTCTCGAAGTCCTCCTCGACGTAGGCGGCGCGGATCGCCTCGGGAGCGGCGACGTCGAGGGCGGCCTCCGACGACGACAGCCACAGGGCCACGATGCACGCCGGCAGGAAGGTGGCCACGACGGCCACCACCAGCGAGCGGCGGATCCGCCACACCGCACCGGGGAACGAGGTGGCGAAGAACCGCCGGGCGGCCGAGCCGGGGGCGGACGTGCGCCGGTAGACCTCGGCGTTGGTGACGGCGACGAGACCGGTGAGCTCGGTGGTGAGGTCGGCGTCCGCATAGCGCCGCCGGGCGTGGCTGAGGTGGCTCGACGCCCGCTCGGCCAGGGCGAGGAACTCGTCGGCCTCCGCCGGCGAGACCCCGGACCGGCGTCGCCGCAGCCGGCGACCGAGGAGGTCGAGCCGCTGCCACGCCGGTCGGTGCGAAGCGATGAAGGTGTCGATCTGCACACTGCCCTCGATCTCTCGGTGGCGGCCCGGCGCCCACCGTCGTCCCGACGACGGTACCCGTGTCCTACGGTGGGAGGGTGAACGCTCGGCGGCCCCAGCGAGTCGAGTCGGCCCCGGCCCGGCTGACCCTCGCCGACGACGACCTCGGCACCGACCTGCTCCTCACCCGGGTCGTCACCCCCGAGGGCGTGCTGCTCGAGTTCCGGTCGGCGGGCATCGGATCGCGGGCGTTGGCCAAGATGCTCGACCTGATCATCGTCGGCGTGGGGCTCGTGGTCGGCTCGTTCGTGCTGCTCGGCGTCGCCGGCGCCGGCGGGGAGGTGGCCGCGCTGATCCTGTCGATCCTGATGGGGTTCGTCGCCCTCTTCGTCTACCCCCTCAGCGAGGCCGCCTTCGACGGCGCCACGCTCGGCAAGCGCATCGTGAAGCTCAAGGTCGTGACGGTGGACGGCGGCCCGGTCCGGCTGCGCCACGCCGCGATCCGAGCGATGATCGGCGTCGCCGACTTCTGGATCCCGCCGGGCGGGATCGCCGCCCTCGCCAGCGCGCTGTTCACCCGCCGATCGCAGCGGCTCGGCGACCTCGCCGCCGGCACGCTGGTGGTGCGGGCCCGCTCGGCCGACGCCGTGCCGGTGACGTTCCCGGCGCCGATCTCGCCGGTGGCGCTCCGTTTCGGGCAGACCCTCGACGTCCGCCGCCTCGACCCCCGGTGGTACGCCCTGCTGCGCGACTACTGGCTCCGGTGGGCCCAGCTCGACGACGAGGTGCGACGCCGCCAGGCCGCCGTGCTCGCCGGCGACGTCTGCGCCCACCTCGGGATCGCGCCGCCCGCGGGGTTGGCAGCGCCGGACCTGCTCGGTGCGGTCCTGTGGGCCGCCCAACAGGAGGACCGGCGCCGGCTGGGCCGGTCGTTCGGTGCACCGCCGCCCCCGGCGGCATCACCGCCTGGGCCGGGGCCCGGCGGGCCGCCGGTCGCGGGCCCGCCCTCGGCCGATGCGTTGCGCGCCGC
>JBPEXC010000510.1:0-8009 GCA_052032035.1 Acidimicrobiales bacterium
GGGGGTCGGGCGTGTCGCTCACCGGGTCGGAGCCTGCCGCTCGGCGGTCTCGGCGTCGTGGTCGAGGGGATCGCCCGAGCGCGGGGTGGTCGGGTCGTCGACGGCGGTCGATGCCGTCGCGGCGGCCGCCCGGTCGTCCCGCGGGTCGCCAGGTGCGGAGCGCTCGGCGTCGCCACCGTCGGGGACGGGCATCGCAGCGAGGGCCCGGGTGCGGGTGAACGACACGATCCACCAGGCGATCAGGAAGACCAGGGCGGCGCCCGACAGGAGGTAGCCGAGCCCCGGCACGGCGGTCGAGCGGATGTGGAACCGGGTGGTGGCCAGGACGCGGGCGCCGTCGGGGGTGAGCACCTCGACGTCGAGGGGCGACACCCCGAGGCTGCGGGCGAGCACGTCGATCTCGATCGAGGAGGAGCCCGCCGGGATCGTGACGACGGTGTCGTGCTGGGCCACCTCGACCCGGTCGCTGCGGAAGCGGAGCAGGACGCGGCGGTCACCCCCGGCGTCGTTCGTGATCGACAGGGGGATCGCCCGGTTGCGGGCGGCGAGGTTGATCGACTGGCGCGGCGGCAGCGTGATCACGTCGAACGAGGCCTCGAGATCCGCGACGACGCGATCGAGATCGGCGGCCCGATCGGCGGCGTTGCGGTCGACCGACAACGAACTCAACAGGGCCCGTTCCACCTGGGCCGGGGTGGGCGCTCCGCTCTGGTGGAAGTCGGCGTAGAGGGCGAGCAGGTCGCGCACCTCGGTCACCCGGGCCGCCACGTCGTCGAGCCGATGATCGGCCGACGTCGGCAACGCCGAGGGGAGATCGGGGCTGTTGCGCACCGCGATGTCGAACGGCACGGGCACGAGGGCACCGGGTTGTTCGAGGGCGTCGAAGAGGACGTCGAGTGCCTCGAGCGAGACCAGCCGCACCTCCGGACCCCCGATGATGACCGGGGCCGCCGAGGTGTCGCGTCGGACGGTCAGGCGGGCCAGGAGCTCGTGGGCCTGGAGCACGGCGTTGGGGGAGCGGCGCAGGGCGCTGGTCGACTCCTGGTCGACGGCGATCACCGTCAGCCCGGCGGCGGAGGTGTGGATCGACCCGCTGGTGTCGCCGGCCGAGAGGTCGATGACGACGTCGATGCCCTGCCCGGCCAGCAGCGTCGCGCCCTCCTCGGTGATGGCGTCGGAGAGGGCGAGGACCGTGCGATCGGGTTCGAGGCCGACCAGGTCGAACCGGTTCCAGAACTGGTCGAGCTCGCCGGCGTAGAGGTCCCCGTGGCCGATCGAGGCCAGGGCGCTCGGATCGAGACCGAGGGTGGGTTCGCCCGTGACCGGGCGGTCGCCGAGGGCGGCTGCGAGCGCGGCGCTCAGGTCCGGGTCGCCGGCGAGCTGGGTGAGCACCCCGCTCTCGAGGACGGTCAGGATCGGGAGTGACGGGTGTTCGGTCAGCAGCTGGACCGCCTCGGCCAGCTCGATGCCGTCGGCCGCCGACACGTCGAGCACGATCGCGATGTCGAGGCCGTCGAGTTCGGCGGAGTCGCCCGAACGGTGGATCAGGTGGGTGCGGGTGCTGGCGAGGGCGCCGCCGCTGTCACGCACCTCGATCGACACCGGGTACACGCCGGCCTCGCGCAGCCAGACCCGATCGTCGTTGGCGCTGAAGCTGCGGATCGGCAGCTCGAACCGGAACGTGTCGCCGGCGATCCGCTCGACGCTGGACAGGCGCAGCGGGTTGGCCGCACTGGGATAGCGGTTCACGGCGTCGCCCGGCGGGTCGTCGACCTCGTCCTCGTCGCCGAGGGGCGCGAACACGGTGGCCGACACGAAGTAGTCCTCCACCCAGGGACCGGTCCAGCGGAGGTCGACGACGAACACGCCGTCGGCGGCGACCGACAGACTCTGATCGATCACCTCGAGCGTCGCCTCGACCGCGGGGCGCTCGGTCGTCTCCTCCGACCCCGCCTCGGGGGCTGGCTCGTCGTCCTGGGCTCGCGCCGCGGTCGGGGTCGCCCACGCCAACGACGACACCACGAGCACCAGGAGCCCGAGACCGCGGAGCAGCCGACGCATCAGCGGGCGCTCCACTCGAGGACGACGAGGCCGATCGGTTCGCTCTCGAACCCGAGGCGTCGGTAGAGGTCGAGCGCCCGCTCGTTGCGCTCCTGGGTGTTGACCATCGCCACCGCTGCCCGGCGGCGACGCAACCACAGGAGGCAGTCGTGGACGAGGCTCGACCCGATGCCCTCACCGAAGCGGTCGGGGTCGACGGCCAGCCGCTGCAGGTAGCCGCGGTGCCCGGCGCGACCGGTGACGGCGTAGCCGACGGGGCGACGACCATCGAGGGCGACCCGGTAGCGATGGGCGGGCGTGGCCCGCTTCGCCTCGCTCAGCGACGCGGTGTCGAACTGCCAGAAGTCCTCGAAGGCGGCTCGGTCGATGCGCAGGACCGAACGTCGGTGCCACGGTCGGCCGGCGACCAGGGTGTGGCCGGGCGCCGGGATGTCGCCGGTCAGGTCGAACGACAGCAGGTGGAGGCGCTCCCGCAGGGTGAAGCCGGCAGCCTCGAAGGGGCGGGCGTCGGCGGGGGCCAGCGCCGGGGTGACCGCGGTCTGCACGCCGCGCTCGGTCAGCCGCTGGAGGCAGGCCGCGAGATCGTGCGCCGTCGGGGGTCGCGACGCACGCGCCGGACCGACCAGGGCCACGTGACGATCGCCCTGCCACGGGACGACCCGCAGACGGCTCCCTCCCAGGGACGCCGACCAGGGTCGCGGCAGGCCGCTGCCGAGCGCGGGGGAGGAGGCGTGATCCACTGCCCGCCACACTATTGCGCCGCTCGGCCCGAGGCGCGTCCGGGCGCTAGCGTGAGGACATGGCCGTCCTGATCGCCACGCACAACGTGATGCGACTCCACGACACCGGCCCCGGTCACCCCGAGCGCCCGGATCGTCTGCGCGCCGTGCTCGACGGCATCGACCAGCTCGACGCGGAGGACGAGATCGTCTGGCTCGAGGCGTCCGAGGCGCCGCGCGAGGCGATCGAGCGGGTGCACCCCGCGGGCCTCGTCGACAACCTCGCGGCCCTCGCCGCAGCCGGTGGGGGAGCGATCGACCCCGACACCTTCGTCTCCGAGCGCAGCTACGAGGCGGCCCGTCGGGCCGCCGGCGCCGGCCTCGACCTGATCGACGCCCTGCGCGAGGGGCGCGGCGACCTCGGCTGGTCGATCGTGCGGCCCCCCGGCCACCACGCCCTGGCCGACCAGCAGATGGGGTTCTGCCTGCTCAACAACATCGCCGTCGCCGCACGGACGCTCACCGCCCAGGGCGAGCGCGTGGCGATCGTCGACGTCGACGCCCACCACGGCAACGGCACCCAGGCGATCTTCTACGACGACCCGGACGTGCTGTTCGTCAGCCTCCACCAGTACCCGTGGTATCCCTTCACCGGCCGACCCGACGAGGTCGGCACCGAGGGGGCTCGCGGCGCCACCGTCAACATCGCGATGCCCGCCGGCACGACGGGACGGGCCTACCGGCGCGCCGTCGACGACGTCGTGCTGCCCGTCCTCGAGCGACACCGGCCCGACTGGATCCTGGTCTCGGCCGGCTTCGACGGGCACCACAAGGACCCGATCACCGATCTGGGGTTGAGCTCGGCCGACTACGCCGACCTCGTGGGCCGGATCGTGTCGGTCGTCCCGAAGGGCCGCCGCCTCCTCTTCCTCGAGGGCGGCTACGACCTCGAGGCGCTGCGCGACTCGGTGGCCTCGGTCACCGCCAACGCCCTCGGCGTGGCCCACCGCCCCGAGCCCCCCACGGCCGGCGGACCGGGCGAGGACATGGTCGAACTGGCCCGCGCCATCCATCTGCAGGGCGGTCCGGGCGACCGGTGAGCCTGGTCCCGCCCGAAGCGTCCGGCGCCTACGCCGCCATCGCGTCCGCCGTCGGGCCGGTCGCCGACGACTTCGTCGCCGCCGGGTTCCGCCTCTACCTCGTCGGCGGGGTGGTGCGGGACCTGCTGCTCGATCGGCACGGCGCCGGCGACGACGTCGACGCCACCACCGACGCCCGGCCGGCCGACATCAAGCGGCTCCTCGGCCCGCACGCCTCGGCGTTGTGGACCCAGGGCGAACGGTTCGGGACGATCGGGGCCACCGTCGGGGGCAAGGCGCTCGAGATCACCACCCATCGGGCCGAGTCCTACGATGCCGCCTCGCGCAAGCCCGACGTGGCGTTCGGCGACGACCTCCGCACCGACCTGTCGCGGCGCGACTTCACGATCAACGCGATCGCGATCGACGCGGCGGACGGCACCCTCCACGACCCCTTCGACGGGCGGCGCGACCTCGAGCGTCGACGCCTCGCGACGCCGCTCGATCCCCACGTGTCGTTCAGCGACGACCCCCTCCGGATGTTGCGGGCGGCACGGTTCGTGCCGCGCTTCGAGCTCGAGGTCGACCCGGGCCTGCGGGCGGCGGTCGAGGAGATGGCGCCTCGCCTCGAGATCGTCTCGGTCGAGCGCTGCCACGACGAGTTCGAACGGCTGCTCGCGCTTCCCGACCCGTCGGCCGGCCTCGCCTTCCTGGCGTCGACCGGGCTGCTCCCGCACTTCCTGCCCGGCCTCGACGCCGCCCGCAGCGAGGAGGCGCTCGCCGTGGCCGGGTCCCGCGGGCTGCCGCGCCGGGCCCGGCGAGCGGCCCTGCTGATGGGTGACGATCGGGCGGCGGACCGCCTCGATCACCTGCGCTACTCCACGGCCGAACGCCGCGCCACCCTCGCGATCATCGACGCCGTCGACGTCCTCGCCGGAGCGTCGACCGGGGCCGACGCCTCGGGCGCGGCGTTGGATGCCTCGCTGCGGCGGGTGGTCGACGCCACCGGCGACGACGCCCGGGCCACGATCGACCTCGCCGGCCGGCTCGGCCGCCTCGACGCCGACGCCGTCACGGCCCGGTTCGACGAGCTGTGGGCGGCGGGCGACCTCGCCGACCTGGCGCCACCCCTGTCGGGCGGCGACCTGATCGCGGAACTGGGGCTCGAGCCCGGACCACTGGTGGGCCGACTCGTGCATCGACTGCGCGCACACCGGCTCGACGTCGGGCCGTTCGACCGGGCCGAGGGGCTCCGGCTCGCGGCCGACTGGCTGGCCGAGGCGGCCCCCGAACAGAGCCGCCAGCCCCATCGCCGCTAGATTGGGGCGATGGTTCGATGGCGTGCAGGCTCCGACGCTGTCGTCAGCTATCGGCTGGCCCGGCAACGTGCCCTCGACGACGTCGCGCACGGGGTGCGCCAACTCCACGAGGTCTGCGACGCCCAGCCGGAGCTGCGCCGGGTGGCCCACCACCACGCCACCCCCCTCGACGAACCGTGCCCGGTCTGCGAGGGCGACGACCTCGTGACGGTCACCTTCGCGTTCGGCAAGGGCCTGCCGACCCACGGCCGGTGCGTCACCGACAGTGCTGAGTTGAATCGCCTACGACGTCGGGAGACCACCACCTCGTGCTATCGAGTGGAGGTCTGTCGCCAGTGCTGGTGGAACCACCTCCGGGAGTCGTTCACCCTCGCCGGCCGCCCCTCCGCTCGCACCGCACCCTGACCCCACCCCCGACCGCCGCCCTCTCCCGGATCGCTCCGCCGCCTCCCTCACGCCCTCGTGACCCCCCGCCCCACGCGCTCGTCCGGCTCCGGCCGTCCCCGCTCGAGTCCCACCCGAGCCTCCGGGGCGCGCCCGTCGAGCCCCCGCCGCCCCCAGCGGACCGGGCCGGCCGCCTGGTTCCTCGGCGGCCCCCGCACGCCGCGCAACCGGCGCCGCAACCCGCTGTGGCGGTTCCGACGGTTCCTGCTGCTCATGGCGTTGTTCGGCTTCGGCCTGGCGCTGGGCGGGGTGGCCCTCCTCGCCCGGGAGGAGCTCCCGGCCGACGACTTCGGCGGTCTCGCCCAGACCAGCTTCATCTGTTCGGCCGAGGTGAGCGCCGAGTGCGACGCCGCCAACGCGGCCGTCGCCCTCTCCGCCGGTGAGGACCGGGTCGTCGTCGACTACGACGAGATCCCCCAGGTGCTGATCGACGCCGTCGTCGCCGCCGAGGACAAGAACTTCTTCGACGACCGGATCGGCGTCGACCCGTTCGGCATCGCCCGAGCGCTCTACCAGAACACCCGCGAGGGTCGCGCCGCCCAGGGCGGCTCCACGATCACCCAGCAGTACGTCAAGAACGCCTTCGCCATCGACGCCGACCGCAACCTCGTCACCAAGCTCAAGGAGGCGGCGCTCGCGGTCAAACTCACCCGTGAGCTGCCCCGCGAGGAGATCCTCGAGCGCTACCTGAACCGCATCTACTTCGGGCGCGGTGCCTACGGCGTGCAGGCGGCGGCCACCAACTACTTCGACGCCGACGTCGGGGAGCTCACCCTGGCCGAGGCCGCCTACCTCGCCGGCCTGATCCGGGCGCCCTCCAGCGCGGATGCCGCCACCGATCCGGAGGAGGCGGACCGTCGGCGCGCCACCGTGCTCGTGCGCATGGTCGCCGACGGCTACATCACCCAGGCCGAGGCCGACGCTGCCGCCGCCACCCCGGTCGCCGACGGGCTCGTCGCCCGCCAGAACCGCGAGGGGCTCGGCGACGTCGCCGGCTCCGACGTGGCCAGCGAGTACTTCTTCGAGGCCGTGCGCCAGCAGCTGGTCCAGCTCGAGGACGAGGTCGGCGAGGTCTACTCGAGCGGGCTGCGGGTCTACACCACCCTCGACCTCGACCTCCAGCGTGCGGCGTTCACCTCGGTCCTCGAGGTGGTGGGCGACCCCCGCTACGAGGACGTGCCGTCGGCCTCGATCGTGGCGATCGACAACGAGGGCCGGGTCCAGGCGATGGTCGGCGGCTACGACTTCTCGGCCAGCCAGGTCAACCTCGCCCTCGGTCAGGACGGCGGCGGCTCGGGCCGCCAGCCCGGGTCGTCGTTCAAGACCTTCGCCCTCGCCGAGGCGATCGAGCAGCAGATCTCGGCCGAGTCGCTCTACGCCGCCCCGTCGGTGATCGAGATCCCCGAGGCCAACGACGGCGGGCCGTGGGTGGTCCGCGGTGGCGGCAGCCCCGACGGCTACCGCTCGCTGATCGACGCCCTGCGGGTGTCGTCGAACGTCGTCTACGCCCAGCTGATGGTGCAGCTCACCCCCCACACCGTCGTGAAGATGGCCCACGACCTCGGCGTGACCGCCGATCTGCCCGAGGTGAACGCCCTCGTCCTCGGTTCGGGCGAGGTGTCGGTCCTCGACATGGCCGCCAGCTACTCCACCCTGTCGAACCAGGGCTTGCGCCACCGACCGGTGCTGATCGAGCGGATCGAGAACGCGGACGGCGACGTCATCTGCTGGTACCCGGTCGACGGCCAGTGCGCCGAGAACGACGCCCGGGTCGGCGAGCAGGTGCTCGACGCCGGCATCGCCCGCCAGGTCACCTACGCCCTCCAGCACGTCGTCGAGGCCGGCACCGGTCGCGACGCGGGCTTCGGCCAGCCGGCCGCCGGGAAGACCGGCACCACCCAGGACGCCCGCGACGCCTGGTTCGTCGGGTACACCTGCGACTTCACCGCTGCGGTGTGGATGGGCTTCGTCGGCGCCCCCGGCGAACCGGTGCGCACGATGCAGAACGTGTTGGGCATCGACGAGGTGCACGGCGGCGACTTCCCGGCCCAGATCTGGAGCGCCTTCATGGGGCGGGCCTCGACGATCCGGGGCGGCGGCAACCCCTACCCGTGCGATTCCCTGGCGGTGTCGACCGACTTCACCGGCACGGTGTTCAACCGCGAGCTGTCGACCACCACCCTGCCACCCTGCGCCCCGGTGCCGGAGGGCGACGGCTCGACCACCACCGCCGAGGGTGCCACCACCTCGACGACCGAGCCGTGCGACTCGAACCCGCCGCCGGTCACCGGGCCCGACGGGCAACCGATCGAGACGACGACCACGGCACCCCCGGACGGCGGCGACGGTGGCGACGGCTCGTCGACGACGGCCGGGGAGACCTCGTC
>JBPEXC010000511.1:0-19977 GCA_052032035.1 Acidimicrobiales bacterium
CCCGCGCCCCGTTCACCGGGGCGCACGACACCGCGCAGGTGCGGGTCGTCGTCGACCACCGCCCGGGCGAGCAGCTGACCGCCGCTGCGGGGACGGGGCCGACGCTGGGCGCGATCGATCGGGTCGACGTCGTGGTCGACGGCGAGGTCGCCGCCTCGTTCGTCGTCGACGGGGACGACACCGGCGCCGAGCAGGTGGCCGTGTTCGACGCCGAGGTGCCGGCGGACGAGCCGGTCGATCTCGCCGTCGTCGTCCGTGCCGGCGATCGCGCCCACGCCGTCGTCGACGAGACCACCGAGATCGTTGCCGGCCGTCGCCGCCTGGTCGCCGTCACCGACGAACCGCCCGAGCCGGGTGCGGCCGAGGGTCGCGCCCTGTTCGAATCACGCCGGGCCGGCTGCACCACCTGCCACTCGGTCGCCCCCGACGACGACGGGGTGGGCCCCACGCTCCACGGCGTCGGGTCGGTGGCCGATACGCGCGTGGAGGGGTTCGACGCAGCCCTGTACCTCCGCAACTCGATCCTGTTGCCCGACCAGTACGTGGTCGAGGGGTATCGGCCCGGCCAGATGCTCACGATCTACCGCGAGCGGTTCGACGACGCCGAGCTCGACGCCCTCGTGGCCTATCTGCTGACCCTCACCGAGGAGGAGTCGTGACCGCACCCCATCGGTCGACCGGACGAGGTCGATCCCCCGACGGAGGCCACGTCCCCGAGGGCGCAGCCTCAGGGCTCGAGGAACAGTTCCTCGGTCCCCACGCCCTCGACGCCGTCGACCCGCCGCTCTCCCTCGAGGTGGCCGTCGTCGAAGATCGTGTAGGTGGCGGTGCCGGTCACCTCGTCGCCGGTGGCGTCGGCGCCCGCCCACTCGACCTCGAGCACCGACCCGGTGCGGGTCCCGACGCCGGTCTGGATCGGACCGACGATGTACTCGAGTTCGACGGCCGGCCCGACGTCGACGATCACGACGGTGCCGGAGTACTCCGTGCCGGTGAGGTCGACCCCGTTCACCACGTAGGTGCCGGCGAGTCCGGAACCTCCGCCGACATCATCGGCCTCGTCCCGGCCGGCCGGGAAGGCATAGGTGAAGGCCGTCCACAGGGTGAACGCCCAGAACAGCAGGCCGGCCACGACCCAGAACGAGCGACGCGAGGTGAGCGGCCGGGCGGAACCGTCGGGAGCAACCACGCCGGCCAGGCTAGTGATCCCGAGACCTCGGACGGCACGGGCGAGGAGCGGCTCACGCTGCCGCGGTGGGTGTGGGCGGGCGGGGGCGTCGTCGTGCTGGCGGTCGTCGCCGCCATGGCGTTCGCGATCCTCGAGCCGATCCAGGTGCTGCCCCGCCTCCGGCTCGCACCCGGCTTCTCCCTCGACGCCGCCGACGACGGCCGCCTCACGAGCGAGGACGGCCGTGGCGTGGTGACCCTCTACGGGTTCGCTCCCCTCGACTGCGGCGACGACACCACCTGCGACGCCGCAGCCGAGGTCCGCTCGACGATGGCCGACGCCGCGGCGTCGATGGCGGCCGTCGACTTCGGCGACACCGAGGTGCGGCTCGCCATCGTCGCCCTCGACGCGCCGGCGCCCGCCGACCTGCCGGCGGAGGGACCGGTCGCCTGGCTCACCGGCGACGTCGACGAGCTGCGCACCGTGGTCGGGGCCGGCTTCGAGGTGTTCTACGAGACCGACGACGCGGGCGCCGTCACCCGCTTCGACCCTCGCTACGTGCTGGTCGACGGCAACGGCGTGGTGCGGGGCGACTACCGCTACGAGACGCTCACCGCCACCGCCGACAAGGTCGCCGACCACGCCGAGATCCTCGCCGAGGAGATCCGCTACGCCGCCGGCGCCACCGCCCTGGCCTACGAGGCCGCCCACCTGTTCCTCTGTTATCCGTGAGGCAGCCACCCGTGAGCCAGCCATCCGTGAGCCAGCCATCCGTGAGGTCGTCATCGTGAGTCCCCGAACCCGTCTCGCGCTCAGCAGCGTCGCGCTCGTCGTGGTCGCCAGCTGGTTCGTGGCGCCCCGCCTGCTCGGCGCCCTCGCACCCCACCTCTACGCCGGCACCGTGCTCCAGGGCGACGAACCGGCCCCGGCCATGGCCGGACTCGCCGACGGCGCCGGCGACGAGATCGTCGTCGGCGGCGGCGACCTCCTCCTCGTCTACTTCGGCTACACCCACTGCCCCGACGTGTGCCCCACCACCCTCGCCACCGTGGCGGAGGCCCGCCGTCGCCTGGCCGACGACGCGGCGGCGGTCGACCTGGTGATGGTCGGCGTCGACCCGGGCCGCGACTCCGCCGCAGAGCTCGACGACTACGTCGCCTTCTTCGATCCGAGCTTCCGAGCCGTCACCGGACCCGAGGCCGCCGTCGCCGAGGTGGCGAGCGCGTACGGGGTGTTCTACGAGCTCGGCGCGGCCGATGCCGACGGCGCCTACACCGTCGACCACACCGCCACACTGATGGGGATCGACGGCGACGGCGTCCTGCGGATCGTGTGGCCCCCCGACGTCGGTGCCGAGGCCCTCGCCGCCGATCTCGCCGAGCTGTTGGGATGAGCCGGGCCGCCCGGTGCTCGCTGGCCGCCTTGGTGGCGGTGCTGGTCGCCGGCCCGCTCGTGACGGCCTGCGGCGACACCGAGACGTTCGAGGTGTCCGACCCGTGGGCCCGGCCGACGCCTCCGGGCGCCGAGATGGGCGCGATCTACTTCGTGGCCGACAACGGCACCGACGTCGACGACCGCTTAGTGGCGGCGACGTCGCCGTGGTGCGACGAGATCGAGCTCCACACCACCGACACTCGCGACGGGGTGATGTCGATGTACCCGGCCACCGACGAGCAGCTGGTCGTGCCCGCCGGCGGCGAGCTGGTCGCCGAGCCGGGGGGCCTGCACCTGATGTGTGTCGGCCTCACCCAGCCGATCCTCGAGGGCGAACCGGTCGAGGTCACCGTCCGCTTCGCCACCGCCGGCGACGTCGCGCTCACCGCGGTGGCCGAGCACCGCTGACCGGCACCGAAGCAGACCCGGCAGACGCGGACGAGGCAGACACAGACGCAGCAGCCCGGCCGGGCGTGCCCGGGTCGGGCAGCATCGGCATCTCGATGCCGGGGCGCCGCCCGGTGAGGCGGGCCCGGCCGATGGCGTCGGAGCCGAAGCGGTCGCGCACGGCGTCGACGGCCTCGTCGAGCCGGGGCGCCGCCCGCTCGGTGAAGGGCAGGGCCTGCTGCACGGCGTCGTCGGCGCTCAGGTTGGCGATCGTGAACCCGAGCAGGGTGAGGCCCCGTCGTTCGATCTCGGCGCGGCGGGCGAGGAGCAGGCCGTGGGCCGCGTCGAGCAGGGTGGCCGTCGACGCCGTCGCCTCGGGGACGGTGAGCGAGCGGGTGTCGCGGGTGAAGTCGCCGAACCGGAACCGCAGCATCACGGTGCGGCCGACCCGATGCCCCGCCCGCAGCCGACGGCTGACCCGGTCGACGAGTTCGAGCAGGATCGCCTCGAGCTCGTCGAAGGGTCGGGGCCGCGACCCGAGGGCCCGTTGCGACCCGATCGACGCCCGCCGCTTGCCGGTGACGACGCGGCGGGCGTCACGGTTGTGGGCGAGGGCGTGGAGCTGGCGGCCCATGCCGACGCCGACGATCGACGCCAGGACGCGCTCGGGCAGCGCCGCCACCTCGCCGACGGTGTGGATGTGCTTGTCGGCGAGCTTGGCCGCCGTCTTGGGGCCGACGCCCCACAGCCTCGACACCGGCAGCGGATGGAGGAACGCCAACTCGCTGTCGGGCGGGACCACGAGCAAACCGTCGGGTTTGCCGACCGCGGAGGCGACCTTGGCCAGGAACTTGGTGCGGGCGACCCCCACGGTGATCGGTAGGCCGACCTCGGTGCGCACCCGGGCCCGCAGGTCGACGGCGATCCCCTCGGCCGGGCCGACGAGGCGACGCAGCCCGGTGACGTCGAGGAAGGCCTCGTCGATGCTGATGCCCTCGACCAACGGGCTGACGTCGTCGAAGATCTCGAACACCGCCCGACTCGCTTCGGTGTAGGCGTCCATCCGAGGCCGCACCGAGATGATGCGGGGACACAGCTCGCGAGCCTGGCGCAGGTTCATCGCCGTGCGCACCCCCATCGCCCGCGCTTCGTAGCTCGCCGACAGGATCACGCCACCGCCGACCGCCATCGGCCGACCCCGCAGCCGCGGATCGTCGCGCTGCTCGACCGACGCGTAAAAGGCGTCGAGGTCGGCATGTAGAATCGAACGTATGTTCGCCTCCATGTCTCGCACCCTACCCGCACACCGCAGCGTCCGCCCGCCGACGCAGCATTCCTACCAGGGTAGGAATCGCGCTAGCATGGGGGGATGCCGGTGAAGAAGTGGTCGGTGAGCGTCGATCAGGACCTCGCCGCCCGAGTCGAGTCGAGAGTCGGAAACCGCGGGTTGAGCGGCTTCGTGTCGAGGGCGGTCGCCCACGAGCTCGAACGCGACCTCCTCGACGACTTCCTCACCGAACTCGACGAACGCTTCGGTGACGTCCCGCCCGACGTCGTCGAGGAGGTCGCCGACGCGTGGCCGTCCTAGTCCTCGACAGCGAGGCCGTCTCTTCCTTGGCTCGCCCACGAGTCGATGAGGACCGGCATCGCCGCGTGCGAGCCGCTCTGCGCGTCGCGCACGACCGGAACGTCCCGGTTCGAGTGCCCGCTGCAGTCCTCGTCGAGCTCTACCGGGGCGCGGGCACCGACGAGGCGATCGACCAACTCCTGGGCCGTGGCTTCAGCCAGGTCGTGACGACCGGCGCACGCATGGCCAGAGTGGCGGGTCACCTCCTCGCGGCTGCCGGTGCCGGCAGTGAGATGGCGATCGACGCGCTCGTTGTCGCCACCGCGATCCGCTTCGGCGGCGGTGCCGTCGTGACCCATGATCCTGGCGACATCGGCCTCCTGGCTGCATCTCACCCCAACGTCTCGGTCATCCCGATCTGAGCTCTGGCGATCCGCGCACTGCCTCCTCGGTCGGGAGACTGCCTCAGCGGCGGGCTCGGTGCAGGGCCTCGACGTAGTTGGCTCGCTCGAAGGCGGTCGGGTCGGGCACCGACAACTGGCTGACCGAGCCACGGGCCTGGTCGAGGGAGTCGTAGCCCCGGTCGTCGAACCAACGTCGGAGGCCGTCGACGGCGCGGGTCACCGCCTCGGGCCCCTCCCGCAACAGGGCGGCCGCCATCATCGTCACGTCGGCGCCGGCGAGCACCAGCTTCACGACCGCCTCCGCATCGCCGATCCCGCCGGTGGCGGCGAGCTGGACCGGCACCCGGCCGTGAAGGATCGCGATCCACCGCAACACCAGCCGCAGGTCGTGGGCGGTGCTGAGCTGGATGTCGGGCCGCACGGCGAGCGATCCGAGGTCGAGGTCGGGTTGGTAGAAGCGGTTGAACACCACCACGGCATCGGCCCCGGCGTCGCCGAGTCGCCGCACCATGTGGCCCGGGCTCGAGAAGAACGGTCCGATCTTCACCGCGAGCCCGAGGTCGATCTCGGACCGAACGGCCGACACGAGCTGCAGGACCCGATCCTCGACGTCCTCGGCCGACGCCGTCACGTCGGCCGGCACGTCGTACACGTTCAGCTCGATCGCGTCGGCCCCTTCGTCGGCGAGGGCCCGGGCGTAGTGGACCCAGCCGCCCGGCGTCGTCCCGTTGAGGCTGGCGAACACCGGCACCGTGAGCTCGGCCTTGGCTCGCCGCAGCCGGTCGATGTGGGCGTCGACGCCCGACGCATCGAGCACCAGGTCGGGCAGGTAGCCACCATGGACCTCGGGGTGGGTGTCGCCGGCCGCGAACGGATCGAGCCATGCGGCGCCCTCCACGTCCTCCTCGAACAGCGACGGCAGCACAACCGCCGCCACGCCGGCCTCCTCGAGGGCACACAACCGGTCGATCGTCTCGGTCGCCGGCGACGACGACGCCACCACCGGGTGGGCGAGCCGCAGCCCGAGGTAGCCGGTCGTCAGATCGGTCGTCGGCGTGTGGATGGCGGTCACGGGCGGGCTCCTTCGAGCTCTGCCTGGTCGGCGTCGACCAGGTCGTAGCGGGCGGTGCGTTCGACCTCGACCATCTGCTCGTAGAGGTGCCAGCGATCGTCGATGTCGGTCTGGGCCTGGCGCAGCAGGGTGCGGGCCGCCTCGGAGTCGGTGCGAGCCACCATGGCGAAGCGCCCCTCGGTGGCGGCGAAGTCGGCGAAGGGGATCGACGGCTTCCGGCTGTCGAGCCGCAGACCGTGGTCGCCGGCCTGCTCGAGCTTCGGGTCGTAGCGGAACAGGGGCCAGTAGCCGCTGTCGGCCGCCATCTTCTGGTGGTCCATCTGGTGACGCATGTCGATCCCGTGGGCGATGCACGGGCTGTAGGCGATCACCAGCGACGGGCCGGGATGGGCGGCGGCCTCGCTGAGGGCCTTGACGGTCTGGGTCATGTTGGCGCCCATGGCGATGTGGGCGACGTAGACGTTGCCGTAGGCCATGGCGATCATCGCCAGGTCCTTCTTGCCGGTCGGCTTGCCGCCGGCCGAGAACTTGGCGACCGCGCCCCGCGGGGTCGCCTTGGAGGTCTGGCCGCCGGTGTTGGAGTAGACCTCGGTGTCGAGGACGAGGATGTTGATGTCGCGCCCCGACGCCATCGCGTGGTCGACGCCGCCGAAGCCGATGTCGTAGGCCCAGCCGTCGCCGCCGACGAGCCACACCGAGCGCGGCACGAGGTGATCGGCGACCGCGGCGAGGGCGTCGTGGCGGGGCGACGGGTTGGCGGCGAGCCACGCCCGCAGGTCGGCGACGTCGTCGCGCAGGGCCGCCATCGCCGCCTCGTCGACGGTGATCTCGGCGTTGGTCGGGGCGAAGTCGTCGGGCCGCTGTCCGTCGACGGTCGCCGCCGCCAGTCGAGCCCGGGCGGCGGCGAGCTCCGGTGGGAGGTCGGCGGCCACCTCGTCGAGGAGGCGACGGGCGACCGTCTCGGAGTGGTCGGCCGCGAGGCGCAGACCGAGACCGAACTCGGCGTTGTCCTCGAACAGCGAGTTGGCCCAGGCCGGGCCTCGCCCGTCGGCGTCGACGGTCCACGGGGTGGTCGGCAGGTTGCCGCCGTAGATCGACGAGCAGCCGGTCGCGTTGGCGACGACGAGACGGTCACCGAGCACCTGGCTGAGCAGCTTCACGTACGGGGTCTCGCCACACCCCGAGCAGGCGCCGGAGAACTCGAAGAGCGGTTCGGCCATCTGCGAGCCCTTGACGGTGGCGAGCTTCAGCTCGGTCCGCTTCGGCGCCGGCAGCTCGACGAACGCATCCCAGCGGGCCCGCTCGACCTCGAGGTGGTCGCCGATCGGGGCCATGTTGATGGCCTTGCGCTTCACCTGCGCCTTGTCCTTCGCCGGGCAGACCTCGACGCACACGCCGCAGCCGGTGCAGTCGTCGGGGGCGACCTGGATGATGCTCTTCTTCGCCCCGCCGCCCGGGTTCTTGAAGTCCTTGAACACCAGGGGCGCCGGGGCGTTCGAGGCCGCATCGGCGACGTCGGGGTCGACCACCTGGAGCCGGATCGCGGCGTGGGGGCAGACCAGGGCGCAGCGGGCGCAGTCGATGCACAGGTCGGGCTCCCAGATCGGGATCTCGGCCGCGATCGATCGCTTCTCCCACTTGGTGGTGGCGGTGGGGAACGCACCGTCGACCGGCATCGCGCTCACCGGCAGCCGGTCTCCCTCGTCGGCCATCAGCCGGGCGGTGAAGCGCTGCACGAAGTCGGGGGCGCCGGGGCCGACCAGCGACCGCCTCGCCGCCGTGGCCGCCTCGGCGACGAGGGCGTCGAGATCGGCGGGTTCGGGCACCGCCAGGGGCGCCAGGGCAGCCAGCGAGGCGTCGACGGCGGCCTTGTTGCGTTCGGCGACGGCGCGGCCCCGCTTGGCGTAGGTGGTGTCGATCGCGTGCTTCACCGCGCCGATCGCCTCCTCGGTCGGGAGCAGGTCGGTGAGGGCGAAGAAGCATGTCTGGAGCACGGTGTTCACCCGGTTGCCCAGTCCGTTGGCCCGTGCGACCGCACCAGCGTCGATCACCGATACCTGCAGGTCGCGCTCGACGATCGTCGCCCGGGCCGACGCCGGCAGGTGCTTCCACGTGGCGGTGGCGCCGTGGGGCGAGTTGAGCAGGACCTGGGCACCCTCGGCGGCGAGCGCCAGGGGTTCGAGCCGTTCGAAGGCCCCGAAGTGGTGGACCCCGACGAAGTCGGCTCGACGCACCAGGGTCGGATCGTCGATCGGACCGTCGGCGAAGCGGAGATGGGAGACGGTCGCCGACCCCGACTTCTTCGAGTCGTAGACGAAGTAGCCCTGGGCGAACCGGGTGCCCGGACCCTCGGCCGAACCCTCCGTCCCACGGCTGCCGGCGACGATCTTCACCGTGTTCTTGTTGGCCCCGACCGTGCCGTCGGATCCGAGTCCGTGGAACACGGCGGAGAAGTCGCTCGCACCGCCCTCGGGCGCGGCATCGTCCAACGCGGCATCGTCCCAGGCGGCATCGTCCCAGGGGAGGCTGAGGTGGGTGACGTCGTCGACGATGCCGACGGTGAACTCCGGCCGGGGGCGGCCGGTCGCGAGGTCGTCGAGCACGGCGACGACCATCGCCGGCGTGAACTCCTTCGACGACAGTCCGTAGCGCCCGCGGGTGATCGTCGCGACGCCGAGTTCGGGGCGCTCGCCGCGGTGCCGGGCGAGCGCGGTGACCACGTCCTGGTAGAGGGGTTCGCCGGCGGCGCCCGGTTCCTTGGTGCGGTCGAGCACGGCGACGCTGCGCACCGAGGCGGGCAGCGACGCCACGAACCGGGCGGTGTCGAAGGGCCGGTAGAGCCGCACGTTGACCATGCCGACCCGCGCACCGCCGGCCACGAGGCGGTCGACGGCGTGGCGGACGGTGGCGGCTCCGGATCCCATCACGACCACGACGCGCTCGGCGTCGGGGTGACCGTGGTATTCGAAGGGGGCGTAGGCCCGCCCGGTGCGTGCGGCGAGTCGGTCCATCTCGGCGGCGACGATGTCGGGCACCGCGGCGACCACGAGGTTGGCGGCCTCTCGGCTCTGGAAGAACACGTCGGGGTTCTGGGCGGTGCCCCGGATCACCGGACGGTTGGGGTCGAGGGCACGGGTCCGGTGTCGGGCGATCGTGTCGGGGTCGACCATGGCGGCGATCGTGTCGTCGTCGATCTCGGCGATCGTGTTCACCTCGTGACTGGTGCGGAACCCGTCGAAGAAGTGGAGGAACGGCACCCGGCTCTTCAGGGTGGCGGCGTGGGCGACCAGGGCCAGGTCGTGGGCCTCCTGCACCGAGCCGGAGGCCAGCATCGCCATCCCGGTCTGGCGGCACGCCATCACGTCGCTGTGGTCGCCGAAGATGCTGAGCGCGTGGGTGGCGACCGAGCGGGCCGCCACGTGGACGACGGACGGGAGCAGTTCACCGGCGATCTTGTAGAGGTTCGGGATCATCAACAGGAGGCCCTGCGACGCGGTGAACGTCGTGGCGAGCGAGCCGCCGAGCAGGGCGCCGTGGAGCGTGCCGGCGGCGCCGGCCTCCGACTGCATCTCGATGATGTCGGGGACGTCGCCCCACAGGTTCGGGCGGCCGGCCTCGCTCCAGGCGTCGGACAGCTCGCCCATCGGCGACGCCGGGGTGATCGGGTAGATGGCGATCACCTCGCTCACCTTGTGGGCGATGCGGGCGGCAGCTTCGTTGCCGTCGACGACGATGTGGCTCATCGGAGCACCCGCCCCGACACCTCGTCGACGTCGACCCGGATCCAGATTGGTCGCCACTGTTCCTTCGACCACGGCACGAGCCCGATGTTCTCCAGCTGTTCCTTCTCGGCCCAGCCGGTCACCTCACGGGCGGTACCTCGCACCACGACGCTCCACCCGGTGTGGTCGGCGGCGTCCCAGTCGTCGACCTCGAAGCAGACCGGCGCGCCGTCGGCGACGGCCGCCAGCTTCTGGCCGTCGACGGTGCGGAAGACGATCGACTCCTCGTACCAGGCGAAGTTGACGGGCAGGACGAGGGGGCCGTCGTCGGCGGTGAAGCCGATGCGGCCGACAGGGGTCGACCCGATCAACTCGATGCAGGTGGCTCGGTCGACGACGCCCATTTTCGAGACGAGGTCGACGGCGACCGGGGGTGGGTTGGTGTCGTTGGACATGACGGTGATCTCCGGGGATGAGAGGTTCCAGCAGGTGAAGGGACGGCGGGCCGCCGTCAGCCGGCCAGGGCGGCGTGGGCGGCGGCGAGACGGGCGACGGGCACCCGGTAGGCCGAGCACGACACGTAGTCGAGGCCGAGCTCGTGGCACAGGGCGATCGAGGCCGGTTCGCCGCCGTGTTCGCCGCAGATGCCGACCTCGATCGACGGGTCGGTGCGGCGGCCGTCGGCCACCGCCAGACCCATCAGGCGGCCGACGCCCTTGGCGTCGATCGTGGCGAACGGGTTGGCGTCGAGCACCCGGTCGGCGAGGTAGCCGAGCAGGAAGCCGGCCTCGGCGTCGTCCCGGCTGATCGCCATCGTCGTCTGGGTCAGGTCGTTGGTGCCGAAGCTGAAGAAGTCGGCGTGCTCGGCGATCTCGTCGGCGGTGAGGGCGGCCCGTGGGGTCTCGATCATCGTGCCGATCGGGATCGTCAGCTCGTCGACGGCGACACCCTGTTCGCTGCACACGGCGGCGATCTCGGCCTCGATCAGGTCGCGGGCGGCCCGCATCTCCGAGGCGTGACCGACGAGGGGCACCATGATCTCGGGTTCGATCACCGCGCCCTCACGCTTCACGGCGAGCACCGCCTCGGTGATCGCTCGGGTCTGCATCCGGATCAGCTCCGGGATCCGCAGCCCGAGCCGCACGCCGCGCAGGCCGAGCATCGGGTTCGACTCCCGCAGGTCCTCGACCCGGGCCAGCATCGACCGCACGTCGGCCAACTCGTCGACGAGAGTCTCGACCTCCACCAGGTCCTTACCGTTGATCAGTCGGATCTGGAGGTCGGCGGCGGTGCGCAGCAGCTCGTCGTAGCTCGGCAGGAACTCGTGCAGCGGCGGGTCGAGGAGGCGGATGATCACGGGGTGACCGGCCATCGCCCGGAACAGCCCGACGAAGTCGTCGCGCTGCATCGGGAGGAGGGCGTCGATCGCCTCGCGGCGCTCGGCCGGGGTGGGGGCCACGATCATGCGCTGCACGATCGGGAGCCGCTCGGGGTCGAAGAACATGTGCTCGGTGCGGCACAGGCCGATGCCCTGCGCCCCGTAGGAGCGGGCCCGGGCCGCCTCGACCGGGTCGTCCGCGTTGGCTCGCACGTCGAGGCGGCGGAAGTCGTCGGCCCAGCCGAGGAGCTGCTCGAGCCACGGGTTGTCGAGGTCGGGGGCGACGGTGTCGAGCTCGCCGGCGTAGACCGTCCCGGTCGTGCCGTCGACCGAGATCCACTCCCCTTCGTGCACCACGGTGTGGCCGACGGTGAAGCTGCGGGCCGAGAAGTCGATGTCGACCTCGTGGGCGCCGACCACGGCCGGCTTGCCGAACTGGCGGGCGACCAGCGCGGCGTGGCTGGTGCGACCACCGCTCGAGGTGAGGATGCCTTCGGCGGCGAGCATGCCGTGCACGTCGTCGGGCTTGGTGTCGGGCCGCACGAGGATGACCCGGCGCCCTTCGGTGGCCCACCGCTCGGCCAGGTCGGCGTCGAAGGCGACGACGCCGACGGCGGCGCCGGGCGACACGTTCAGGGCCGAGGTGAGGGCGGCGGCATCGGCCAGGGCGCCGGCGGAGAACTGGGGGTGGAGGAAGGTGTCGATCTGGGCCGGCGTGATGCGGCGGACCGCAGCCTCCCGGCTGATCAGTCCCTCGTTGGCCTGGTCGACGGCGATCCGCACGGCGGCCTGGGCGGTGCGCTTGCCGTCGCGGGTCTGGAGCACCCAGAGCGTGCCCTCCTCGATGGTGAACTCCATGTCCTGCATGTCGCCGTAGTGATCCTCGAGCCGGGTGGCCACGGCGGCGAAGCGGCGGGCGGCCTCGGGCTGCACGTCGGCGAGCTCCTCGATCGGGCGGGTCGGCCGGATCCCGGCGACGACGTCCTCCCCCTGGGCGTTGACGAGGAAGTCGCCCTCCATCACGGGCTCACCGGTGGTGGCGTTGCGGCTCATCGCCACCCCGGTGGCGCTGTTGTCGCCACGGTTGCCGAACACCATCGTGACGACGTTGACGGCGGTGCCGAGGTCGTGGGGGATGCCGGCGGCGGCCCGGTAGTCGTTGGCCCGCTTGCCCCACCAACTCTCGAACACCGCCTCGATCGACAGTCGCAGTTGCTCACGAGGGTCCTCGGGGAACGGGCGATCACCCCAGCGGGCGACGATCGCCTTGAACGACGCGATCACCTCCCGCAGGTCGGATGGCTCGAGGTGGGCGTCGTCGTCGACGCCTCGTCGCTCGCGGGCGTCGGCCAGCACGTCCTCGAAGCGATGGTCCGGCACCCCGCAGACGACGCCCCCGAACATCTGGACCAGGCGTCGGTAGGAGTCGAGCACGAACCGCTCGTTGCCCGACGCCGCGATCAGGCCCTCGGCGACCTCGTCGTTGAGCCCGATGTCGAGGATCGTGTCCATCATGCCGGGCATCGAGAACTTGGCGCCCGACCGGCACGCCACGAGCAGCGGGTCGGCGGTGTCACCGAACCGCTTCTGGGTGGCCGTCTCGAGGGCCGCCATCGCCGCCTCGACCTCGTCCCACAGTCCCGGCGGGAGCTGGTCGCCGGCTTCGGCGTAGGCGTTGCAGGCCCGGGTGGTGATCGTGAAGCCGGGCGGCACCGGCACCCCGAGTCGGGTCATGTCGCCGAGGTTGGCCCCCTTGCCGCCGAGCAGGGCTCGCACCTCGTCCCAGTCACCGGCCAGCGCGTCCTGGGCCTCGCCCACCTGATCGAACCGGTAGACCCACCGGGTCGACGGCGGGGCCGATCCGCCCCCGTCGTCGCTGCGGTCGAGGCCGACAGGGCCGGGGCCGGCGGCGGGGGTGGGCGTGGGGCTGGCGGTGGGGGCGAGCGTGTCCGACATGGTCTGCTCCTCGGAGAAACGGGTTCGTTTCGATCGTCCTCCCGGCGGCGGCTCGCTCAGTAGGGCCAAAGGCCACCCTGCGTGCTAGACCAGCTGCGTGGACTTCTCGCCGAACCCCGACCACGCTGCGATCGCGGAGGCCGTCGACCGGGTCTGCTCGCGCTTCGACGACACCTACTGGTCGGCGTGCGACACCGAACACCGCTTCCCCCACGAGTTCTACGACGCGATGGCCGCCGGCGGATGGGTGGGCATCGCGATCCCGGAGGCCTACGGCGGCGGCGGTCAGGGCGTCGCCGAGGCCGCGCTCGTCCTCAACCGGGTGGCGGCGTCGGGGGCGGCGATGAACGGCTCGACGGCCCTGCACCTCACGATGTTCGGGCTCCAGCCGGTGGTGAAGTTCGGCTCGGATCGCCTCAAGGACGCGTTCCTCCCCCGGGCCGCCTCGGGCGACCTCCACGTGGCGTTCGGGGTGACCGAACCCGACGCCGGCACCGACACCTCGAGGGTCGCCACCCGCGCCGTGGCCGACGGCGACCCCGACGACCCCGACACCACCTGGGTCGTGTCGGGCCGCAAGATCTGGACCTCGAAGGCCCTCGAGTCGGAGGTGTGCCTCCTGCTGACCCGCACCGACGGCGCCCCCGGTGACGGGTTCGCCGGGCTGACGCTGTTCCTCGTCGACCTCGACCCCGACCACTGCGACATCGCCGCCATCCCGAAGCTGGGCCGCAACGCCGTGGCGTCGTGTGAAGTGGCCTACGACGATCTGCCGGTGCCCGGCTGGCGCATGGTCGGCGAGCGGGGGCGCGGTTTCCACCACCTCCTCCACGGCCTCAACGCCGAACGCATCCTGCTGGCCTCGATGGCGTGCGGCATCGGCGAGGTGGCGATCCGTCGGGCGGTCACCTACGCCGGCGAGCGTGAGGTGTTCGGCCGCCCGATCGGGTCGAACCAGGGCCTCAGCCACCCGCTGGCCAAGGCCCACATGGAGCTCCGGGCGGCGTGGGGGCTGGCTCGCGAGGCCGCCTGGCGCTACGACCAGGGCCACGAGTGCGGCGAGGAGGCCAACACCGCCAAGTACCTGGCCGCCGAGGCGAGCTTCGCGGCCGCCGACGCCGCCATGCAGACCCACGGCGGGCTCGGCTATGCCAGCGAGTACCACGTCGAGCGCTACTGGCGTGAGGCCCGCCTGCAGCGTCTCGCGCCGGTCAGCCAGGAGATGACCCTGAACTACGTCGCGCAGAAGGTGCTCGGCCTCCCTCGCAGTTACTGACCCGGCGACGACTTACACCTCCGCCCGGCCCGCCGAAGCTGTCGGGCATGACCGCTCCACAGGCTGCGGGCACCGTCGAGGACGAGTGCCGCCCCGGCGCCGACCTCCGGGGACGCGATCTCCGCGAGGCGCGCCTGCGCAACGTCGACCTCACCGGCGTCGACCTCACCGAGGCCGACCTGCGCGGCGTCGACCTGCGCGGTGCCACCCTGCGGGGCGCCCAGCTCCACCTCGCCGACCTGCGGGGTGCCCGGCTGCTCGGCGCCGACCTCGGCGAGGCCGACCTGTCGAACGCCCGAGCGGCCGACGTCGTGCTCGGCGGCGCCACCGTCGACGGTGCCACCCTGTTCGGGGCGGATCTCACCAATGCCAGCTGTTCGGGCGCGTCGTTGCGCGGCACCGATCTGCGCACCGCCCGGTTCCCCGGCGCCCGGTTCGTCGACGCCGACCTGACCGACGCCGACCTCAGCCGCTGCGATCTCACCGGGGCGGATCTGACCAACGCGGTCATGTCCCACACGAGCCTGCACGACGCCGACCTCCACGATGCGGTGTTGCGCGGCATCAAGGGCTGGGACCACGCCGACTGGGTCGGCGCCGACTTCTCGACCGCCGACTTCACCGGCGCTTACCTGGCCCGCCGCGAGGCGATCGACCAGAACTACCTCCACGAGTTCCGCAACCAGAGCCGCAAGCACGAGGTGCTCTACCGGCTGTGGTGGGTGACGTCGGACTGCGGGCGCAGCTTCCTCCGCTGGGGACTGTGGACCGTCGCCTTCGCGCTGATCTTCGCCGGCCTCTACGGCTTCGTCGACATCGACTACGGCGACGACGAGACCGCGATCTCACCGATCTACTTCAGCGTCGTCACCCTCACCACCCTCGGCTACGGGGACGTGCTCCCGGCCTCCCAGGGGGCCCAGATGGTCGTGATCGCGCAGGTGATCTTCGGCTACGTGATGCTCGGCGGGCTGCTCAGCATCTTCGCCACGAAGATGGGCCGGAGGGGCGAGTGATGGGCCTGTTCCGGCGATCCAAGCGCACCACCTCGCTCGACCAGGTGACCGAGCTGCTCGATCACTTCGAGCTGCCGTCGTTCCCCCAGGTCGCGTCCGAGGCGCTGCAGCTCCTCGCCGACGCCGAGGTCGATCTCGCCCAGGTGGCGTCGATCCTCGAGCGCGACCCGGGCCTGTCGGTGCACTTCCTCCGGCTGGCCAACTCCCCGGCTATGGGGTTGCGCAGCTCGATCCGGAGCCTCGACCGGGCGGTCGTGATGCTCGGCCGCAACCAGGTCGAGTCGATCCTGATCAGCCACTCGGTCGCCGACTCGCTCACGAGCCACTCCCCCTCGATCGACATGCGTCGGTTCTGGGAGACCGCGGCGATGCGAGCCGTGCTGGCCTCCCAGGTCGCCCTCGCCATCGACCCGGTGCGCCGTTCGGAGTACTTCACCGCCGGCCTCCTCCAGGACATGGCCCTGCTCGTGCTGGCCGAGCACGTCGACGGCTACAGCGACCTGCTCGACCGTTGGTATGCGGGCACGGTCGCCGATCTCGTCGAGGCCGAACGGGACACCTACGGCTGGGATCATGCGGCGGTCGGCGCCGCGATGTGCCGACGCTGGCACTTCCCCGAGGCCCTCGTCGAGCGGGTGGCGTCCCACCACGACGACGACGATCATCGCTGCCCCGCCCAGCTGGTGGCCGACTTCCACGAGTCCGACCTCGAGCAGGGCCCGGCGATCTTCACCGAGCGGTGCGCCGCCACCGACGAACTCGCCGACCGGGCGCTCCAGCTCCTCGACGCCGCCCGCGACGAGGTCGCCGACGTGGCAGCCCTGTTCTCCTGAGCGACCGTTCTCCTCAGCGACTGGTCTCCTGAGCGACCGTTCTCCTGAGCCTGCTGTTCTCGTCGACCGCGTCAGCCGTCGACGAGGGCCATGGCGGCGTAGAGGGCCACGCCGTGGTGGAGCTTCTCCTCGCTGATCGTCATCAGGTTGGAGTGGTTGGGGGCGGCCTTGGCCGGGTCGACGCCGGGGGGCGACACGCCGAGGAACGCCATCGAGCCGGGCACCTTCTGCAGCACGTAGCTCCAGTCCTCGGCCCCGAGGACCGGGCGTGGCATCTCCGCGTAGTTGTTGGCGCCGAGCACTGCGGAGGTCACCGCACCGGTGAGGGCCGCCTGGGCCTCGTCGTTCACGGTCACCGGGTAGCCGGGGATGACCTCGGCGTTGCACGAACAGTTGTGGGCCGCAGCGGTGCCGTTGGCGACCCGGACCACGCTCTCCTGCAGGGTGGCGCGGGTCTCCTCGTCGAGGGCCCGGATCGTGCCCTCGAGGAACGCGTCGGGCGGGATGATGTTGTTGGTCGTGCCCGCCCGCAGATGGCCGACGGTGACGAGGCCCGACAGGGTCGGGTCGATCGCCCGGCCCACCATCGTGTGGATGCCGGTGACGGTCGCCGCCGCCGCGGGGATCGGGTCGAGGCACTGGTGCGGCGCCGAGGCGTGACCGCCCTCGCCCTCGATCGTGATCTCGAACCGGTCGGCCGACGCCATCAGCGGACCGCCGCGGGTGACGATCATCCCGTCGGGGATGTTGCAGAACACGTGGATGGCGAAGGCCCGGTCGACGCCGTCGCAGACGCCCTCGTCGACCATGTAGCGGGCGCCGTGGAAGCCCTCCTCGCCGGGCTGGAACATGAAACGGACCTTGCCGGTGAGTTCGCTCTTGCGGTCGACGAGCAGCTTGGCGGCGCTGACGAGCATCGACACGTGGGCGTCGTGGCCACAGGCGTGCATGGCGCCGTCGATCTGCGACTTGAACGGGATGTCGTTGTCCTCCTGGAGCGGGAGGGCGTCCATGTCGCCCCGGAGCAGCACGGTGGGGCCGGGTCGGCCGGTGTCGAGTTCGGCCACGACCGAGGTGGTGGCCTCGCCCAGGGTGACGTCGAGCCCGAGGCCGGTGATCGCCTCGAGGATCGTCGCCTGGGTCTCCGGCAGCTGCAGGCCGAGTTCGGGCCGCTGGTGGATCGTGCGCCGGAGCTCGGTGGTGTCGGCCTCCAGGCCGGCCGCACCGGCCACGAGGTCGAGGTCGGCGAGGGACTCGAGCGAGGTCATGGCCTCAGTCTGTCACGGGCTCGCTCAGGTCGACGGTTCGTCGTCGGTCAGACGGGCGTAGACCGTCACGAGCACCGCCAGCAGCGCAAGGATCAGGACGGTGCGAATCACCCACCGCAGGAGGGCGAACACCCACCCGGCGACGATCCACACGATGACGATCACGATCAGCCATCCCACGATCGTCCCGGCAGCGCTCCGCATCAGCTCAGTATCCCACGAACGCTCGCGAAGGATCGGCGGCCCGGCGCCGGGTGCAGCTCCCGGCGCCGGGTCGTCGACATTCAGGGGGATCTCGAAGGGCCCGTTCAGACCCGCTTCGGTCCGTCGTCGGTGTCGAGCAGCACGCGTCCGGCCCGGGCGCCGGTGAGCTGCCCGTGCTCGACGGTCGGCTCCCCGGCCTTGATCGTCATCACGTAGCCGTCGACGTCCTGCAGCAGGCGCTGCCCGCCGGCCGGCAGGTCGTTGACGAACCGCGGGGCGTGCAGCGTCAGGTTGTCGTGGTCGATCACGTTGAGGTCGGCCAGCTTGCCGGGGGCGACGACGCCGCGATCGTGGAGGCCGTAGACCCGAGCCGTGGCCTGGGTCTGCTTGTGGACCAACAGCTCGAGGGGCAGCAGGTCGCCGCGCCGCCGATCGCGGGCCCAGTGGGTGAGTAGGTAGGTCGGGAAGCTGGCGTCGCAGATCAGGCTGCAGTGGGCCCCGCCGTCGCCGAGGCCGACGACCGACGACGGATGGAGCAACATCTGGCGGATCGCCTCGTGGTCGTGGTCGGCGTAGCTGCCGAGCGGCGAGAACAGGAACGCCGTCCCGTCGCCCTCGAGCATCCAGTCGAGCACGACGGCCTCGGGCTGGCGCCCCTCGCGCTCGGCGACGGCGAGGGCACTGGTCTCCTTCGGCGGCTCGTAGTCCGGGGTGGTGCCGAGCCGGTACATCTGGTGGAAGGCCCGAGCCAGGCCGGCGGCCGACTTCTGCTTCGTGAACGGCTCCTCGCTCAGGAGCTGCTCGCGCACCGACGGGTCGCGCAGCTTGGCGACCTTCACCTCGAGGGGGTCGTCCCACATCGTGCGGAACGTCGGGTGGGCCATGAACGGGTGGAACGAGCTCCGGAGTCCGAACAGCATCCCGGTCGGGCGGCACGGCACCTGCGGGGTGATCCGCACCCCGGCATCAGCGCCGGCGAGGGCCTCGTCGAGGGCCGCCTTGTAGGCCTCGGGGGCCTGCGGGAGCTGGGCGAGGGAGTAGGTGGCGGCCACGCCACGGTCGGCCAGGGTGCGAAGCCAGGCGGCTTCGCCGGGCGGGTCGACCTTGTCGTCGGACACGAACTGGAACAGCCCACGGCCGACCTCGGCCATCGCGTCGGCGATCACGCCGAGCTCGTCGTCGGCGGCGAACGTGCCGGGCACGTAGCCGTGGCGGGAGCGGTGGAGCACGGTGCGGGACGTGGAGAACCCGAAGGCGCCGGCCTGCAGGCCCTCGATCACGGCATCGGCGATCCGCTGGCACTCGTCCGCGGTCAGCTCGTCCTCGTGGGCCCGGTCGCCGAGCACGTAGGCCCGGATCGCAGCGTGGGGCACCTGGGTGGCGAGGTCGAGGGTGCGATGGGTCGACGCCAACGCCTCGAGATACTCGCCGAAGCTCTCCCAGCCCCAGGTGAGGCCCTCGTGGAGGGCGGTGCCGGGGATGTCCTCGACGCCCTCCATCAGCTCGACGAGGAAGTCCTGCCCGCCGGGACGGACCGGGGCGAAGCCGACGCCGCAGTTGCCCATCACCGCGGTGGTGACGCCGTGGTCGATCGACGGCGACATCTCGGGGTCCCAGATCGCCTGGCCGTCGTAGTGGGTGTGGACGTCGACCCAGCCGGGGGCGACCAGGGCACCGTCCGCGTCGACCTCGCGACGGCCGGCGCCGGCGACGACGCCGACCTCGGTGATCGTGTCGCCGTCGATGGCCACGTCGGCGGTGACGGGAGCGGCACCCGTGCCGTCGACGACGGTGCCTCCTCGGATGACGATGTCGTGCACGGGGCCCCTCCGGTGCGGTGGCGGTGAGCAGGCGGAATCCACGCCCGTCGTCGACGAGCGACGCTTAGAGCGTCGAATGATCCTGGCCCACGCAACGAAACGCCACCAAGTCGTCGGCCGGAAAAAAGGCGAGCGTTGGTCCCAAGTGGCGCTCTGCCCCCCGCTCGGGGCAGCATGGCGGACGCAACCGCGATCGGCGCACCGACGCGCCGATCCAGAGAAAGGACACCCATGCCTCGAATGGACCTCAACGGTGCTTCCGCCGTCGTGACCGGCGGTGCGTCCGGCATCGGCGAAGGCGTCGCCCGTCAGCTCGCCGACCTCGGCGCCCACGTCGTCGTCGCCGACCTCAACGAGGAGAAGGGGCAGGCCGTCGCGTCGGAGATCAAGGGCATCTTCGTCAAGTGCGACGTCTCGTCGGAGGAGGACGGCGCCGCTGCCGTCGCCGCCGCCGCCGAGATGGGCCCCCTGC
>JBPEXC010000512.1:0-3296 GCA_052032035.1 Acidimicrobiales bacterium
AGGTCGCAGGCGAGGGCGTAGCCGAGGCCGGCGCCGGCGCAGGCACCGTTGATGGCGGCGATGGTCACCTGGGGCAGCTCGTGGAGGAGGACGGCGGCCTCGAAGTACTCCGAACGCAGCGGCTCGTCGGGCCCGCCCGAGGAGTAGTGGGCGAGGTCGGCGCCGGGGCAGAACGACGAGCCGCGCCCGGTGAGGATCACGACCTTCACGTCGTCCCTGGTGCGCAGCGACGACAGGCGCTCCCACAGCTCGCGGGCCATCCGGTTGGTGATGCCGTTGCGCTGCTCCGGCCGGTCGAACTCGAGCAGGCCGACGCCGTCCTGCTCGCTCCAGGCGATCGTGCTGTGTTCATTCAGGGAGTGCTCATCGAAGGACTGTTCGTCCAGGGAGTGCTGTGCAGGAGCGTGTTCGTCGATCATCGGGTCCCCAGCCGGTCGAAGTCGGGCGCCCGTCGTTCGAGCAGCGACGCCACGCCCTCGGTGGCGTCGGGGCGTTCGAGGGCCTCGTAGGTCGCCACGTCGGCCTCCTCGAAGGCGGTGTCGATCGAGGTGCCGGCGTGGGCGTAGAGCAGGCGTTTGGTGTCGGCCAGGCTGGCGGGCGACACCTCGGCGGCGAGGGTGCGCACGTAGTCGCAGGCGGCGTCGAGCAGCTCGCCGTCGCCGACGACCCGTTGCACGAAGCCGAGCTGCTTGGCCTCGGCAGCGTCGAGCCGACGCGACGACCACAGCAGGTCGAGGGCGTCGCCGAGCCCGACCTGTCGGGGCAGCAGGTAGGAGAGGCCGTGCTCGGCGATCAGGCCGCGCTTGGAGAACACGGTGACGAACGAGGCGCTCTCGGCGGCGAACCGCAGGTCGCACTTGGCGGCCAGCACGAACCCGCCCCCGGCGGCCACGCCGTTGACGGCGGCGATGATCGGCTTCGGCGTCTCGAGCAGGTAGCTGAACAGGCCGGGCCGGTGGTCGCCGCTCGGCGGGGGCGTGCTGCCGCCCTCGTCGTCGCCGGCGCTCGCCGCGGCACTGGCGGCGGCGAGGGCGTCGGCGTCGAGGCCGGCGCTGAAGCCGCGCCCCTCGGCGGTGATCACGATGCCGACGACCCGGCGGTCGGCGGCCGCGTCGGCCACCGCCTGCTCGAGGGCGCGCAGCATCGGGTGGGTGAAGGCGTTGAGCTTGTCCGGTCGCCGCAGGGTGACCACGGCGACCGGATCGTCGATGTCGAGCGTGACCAGCTCGTCGGGGGTCGAGGTCACGAGGATCAGATCCGCTGGGCGAAGGCGACGATGTCGTCGACGGCGGCGGCGTGGACGTCGGGGATGGCGGCGCTGAAGATCATCTCGGCGCCGTGCACGATGCCGAGGTTGACCTTGCCGGTCGTCGGCACCCCGGCCGCCAGCAGCTTGCGGTAGAAGGCGATGCCCTCGTCGCGCAGCGGGTCGAGTTCGTTGACGCTGATCACGTGGGGCGGCAGGCCCTCGAGGTCGCTGGTGGAGGCGAAGTAGGGCCACACGAGGGGGTCGGTCGGCTCGCCGCCGTAGTAGGCGACGAGGAGGTCCATCATCGTGCAGTCGAGGAACAGGCCGTTGTTCTCCACCAGCGACGGCAGCTCCTCCGCCCGGCGGGCCTCGTCCCAGCCGTAGCCGCCGCTGATGTAGGGCACGCTGGCGTAGACGCCGTCGATGGCGTCGAGCCGGCCCTCGCGCTTGGCCTTCAGCGTCGATGCGAGGGTGAGGTTGCCGCCGCCCGACTCGCCCTGCACGACGACCTTCGAGATGCCGAGCTCGGAACGGTTGGCGTGCACCCAGTCGATGCAGGCCGCGCAGTCGTCGAGGCCGGCCGGGAACGGGTTGCGGCCCTCGGCCGTGTAGGCGTTGCGGAAGTCGGCCGAGATCGCGATCACCCCGCGATCGGCCATCGCCTGACACCAGCGCAGGTGGGGCAGACCGTCGGTCGGCAGGATCGTCATGCCGCCGCCGTGGATGTAGATCACCGCGGGCACCGCGGTGTCGACGCCCTCCGGGCGGAACACGCGCAGCACGAGCTCGTTGCCGTCCGGACCCTCGATCGCGTGACTGGTGAAGCGCAGGTCGTCGCCGCCGGGCAGGTTGGCGTAGAGCGCGGTGAACCCGGCGTCGGCGGCCTCGAGGTACTCGGCGATCGCGTCGAGCCCGGCGTCGCGACCGAACGGCGCCGGCGCCGCCGGTCCGTCGAGTTCGAACGCGGCGAGCGCGGCGCGCAGGCGCCGGTCGATCCGTGGGTCGGTGGCCGGGCTGGTGCCCGCGGGTGCGTCGGTGGACGCCTCGGTGGTGGACATGACTCCCCTCTCTGCGACGGCCCCCCGGTCGTCGTCGAGGCCGACGCTACGAGGCGGCGCCCCTGCGGTCCACTCGTTCGAGGCGGGGGTCAGCCGCCGTCGCCGCCCTCGGAGGACGGCGGGGCGCTGGTCGTCGTCGTGGTCGACGACGGGGGAGCGGTGGTCGTGGTCGTCTCGCCCTCGGTGGTGTCGCCCGGCGTCGAGGAGTCGGGGCTGCCCTCCTCGGTCTCGGGCGGGGCGGTGGTCGGCACGGTCGAGTTGCCGGCGCAGTCGAGGCCCTCGCCCGGTCGGTAGACGGCGAACACCGAGTCCTCCACCGTCGTGCCGTCGGCGAAGGTGCGCGACCGCACCGTGGTGTTGCGGGTGCAGGCGCCCTGGGACGACCACCGCACCGCGTCGTCGCAGCCGTCGGCGCCCTGCACGAGCGTGCCGTCGGGCATCACGCACGACACGTCGACGTTCTGGGTCGAGTAGAAGGTGACCGTGATCGAGGTGTCGGTGTAGGTGGGCCACACCAGCACGCCGTAGGGCGTGTTGTTCTCGATGATGAAGTCGGGCTTGGGCCACGAGATCGTCGCCTCGCGTCCCCGCGGGTAGCGGGAGAAGTAGAGCGAGTGGCTCTGGTACTCGACGAAGTCGAGGCCGCCGAAGAAAGCGGCGTTGAAGATGGTGGTGACGAACTGGCTGACGCCGCCGCCGACCTGGGCCTCGAGCACGCCCTGGGCGATCGCGCCGGCGGGCACGAACCCCTTCTCGGCCGTGCGGCGACCGACCACCTCGTTGAGGTCGAAGCGCTCGCCGGGGCGGATCACGTGGCCCCGCACCATGTCGGCCATCAGCTGGATGTTGGTGACGCGACCCTCGCAGCAGTTGTGGTTGGTGGTGAAGGTCGAGATCTCCTCGATGATGCCGAGCGCCTCGAGTTCGGCCACGCCGGCGTCGCTGTCGGCGATCGAGGGGGCCAGCTCGATCAGCGGCAACTGGGCGCC
>JBPEXC010000513.1:0-7901 GCA_052032035.1 Acidimicrobiales bacterium
CGCCAGAAGAGGTGGAGCGACGACGCGCCGTTGGCCGACGGCGGCGCCCCGCTCGTCCGTTCGGTGCCACTCGACGGCGACCCTCCCGGGCCGGCGAACAGCGATCTGGCCCATCGGCGCCAACGCATCGCCCCAGGATGGCGGCTTCGAGGGCCGCGGTGCCGGACCGCTAGGCTCAGGCCTCATGGAGCGTCCCCCTACCGATCCTCAGAAGCTGCTCTCGTTCTGGATGGAGTGGGAGCGTGGCGAGACCACGCCCGGCACCGTCCTCAAGAACCTCAAGAACGGTGGCCTGAAGGAGGTGCTCGAGGAGCTGGCCGCGGTGGCCGGGAGCGCCTCCTGAGCTTCGAGCCGCCCGCCGGACGGGGAGGACCCCAGCGGATCCCTCGCCCGATCGGCGCGCGCCCGGGCGCCCCGCCGTCGTGGGCGGCCCTTCCCGAGGCGGCTCGACGGCCCGACCTCGACACCCTCGTCTCGCTGCTCGACACCACGCCGCTCCGCACCCCGAGCGCCATCGACGGTCGGCCCCCCTCCGCGGTCCTCGCGCCCCTCTACGAGGGTCCGTCCGGCCCGGAGCTCCTCCTCACCCGACGGGCCTGGCACCTGCGCAGCCACACCGGCGAGCTGTGCTTCCCGGGCGGACGGCAGGAACCCGGCGACGTCGATCTGTTGGCCACCGCGCTGCGCGAGACCCACGAGGAGATCGCCCTGCCGCCCTCGGCCGTCACCCACGTCGGGTTCCTCGAACCGCTCGCCACCGTCTCGAGCCCGGCCGCGATCCTGCCCCACGTCGGCGTGCTCGACGGGCCGCCGGTCGTGGTCCCCGACCCCGGTGAGGTCGACGGCGTGGTCGTCGTGCCGATCGCCGAGCTCCTCGACCCGTCGATCTACCGCGAGGAGATCTGGGAGCGCGACGGCTACGAGCTGGCGGTCACGTTCTTCGAACTGGAGGGCGACACCCTCTGGGGCGCCACCGCGCGGATGATCCGCTCCTGGTTCGAACGACTCGTCGCCCTGCACGCCGTCGGCGCCGACGCGTCGCCCCCCGCTCGACCGTGAGCGGAGGACGGCGTCGGGTCAGCGGCGCCCAGGCTCGCCGGATCGCCCTCGCTGCGCAGGGCTTCAAGGACCGTCGACCGACCGGCAACGTCACCGAGCGGCACTTCCGGCGCGTCCTCGACCGGATGACGATCCTCCAGCTCGACTCGGTCAACGTCGCCGCCCGCTCGCACTACCTGCCGTTGCTGGCCCGCCTCGGCCCTTACGATCGCGACCGGCTCGACCGCTGGCTCTGGCGATCCGGGGAGAACCACGAGTACCTCGGCCACGAGGCGTCGATCACCTCGATCGATCTCTATCCCCTGCTCGTGCACCGCATGGCCCGTCGGCGCTGGAAGATGGGGGCCGCCCTCGAGCGCGACGAGCCCGGCTACGTCCGGGCCGTCCTCGACGAGGTGGCCGAACACGGTCCCCTCTCGGTGAAGGAGCTCAGCGACCCTGGCGAACGGTCCGGCCCGTGGTGGGGCTACTCGAAGGGGAAGCTGTGCCTCGAGATGCTCTACGTGACGGGGCGCCTCTCGATCCACCACCGCACCGGCGGCTTCACCACCGTCTACGACCTGCCGGAGCGGGTGGTGCCGCCGGAGCTGCTCGCCCGCGAGGCCCCCGACCAGCCCGCCGCCGAACGCGAACTGCTGCGGTTGGCGGCGCGCAGCCTCGGCATCGCCACCGACAAGGACCTCGCCGACTACTTCCGGACCAAGGTCACCGACGCCCGCCCGATCCTCGCCGAGCTCGTGGCCGGCGGCGAACTGCTCGAGGTCGACGTGCCCGACTGGGGCACCACGGCCTACCTCGACCCCGAGGCCGCCTGGCCCCGCACCGTCGCCGGCGCCGCCTTCCTCAGCCCCTTCGACCCGGTCGTGTGGTGCCGGCCCCGGGCCGAGCGGATGTTCGGCTTCGAGTACCGCATCGAGATCTACGTCCCGGCGCCGAAGCGGGTCTACGGCTACTACGTGCTGCCGTTCCTGCTCGACGGCGATCTCGTCGGGCGTGTCGACCTCAAAGCCGACCGGCGCGCCGGGCGACTCCTGGTGAAGGCGGCCCACCTCGAGGACGGCCACGACGCCGCCCGGGTCGCCGGCGCGATGGCCGACCAGCTCGCTGTGATCGCCGGCTGGCTCGGACTCGACGAGGGGGTCGTCGTCGAGCGGCGCGGTGACCTCCACGCCCCGCTCCGGCACGCCGTCGGCTGATGACCGCACGGCGGCGATGGGTCGGGCGCGCGCTGCTGATCGGGGGAGCGGTGCTGGCGGCGGGTGCCGGCTGGGCGGAGTGGGTGCAGCTGGGGGAGCGCCGCCGATCGAGCCACGAGATGTTCCGGTCGTTGCAGGCCCTCGGTCTCGACGTCCTCGACCCGGTGCGGCTCGTGTGGTGGTGGGTGCCGATCGTCGCCGGCGCGGTCGGCCTCGCCGTCGTCGCCGGACGGGATCGGTTGGCGGCGGCGGTCGCTGCGGTGCTGGCGGCGATCGTCGGCGTCGCGGCCATCGCCGTGCTGACGTCGGGCGTCGCGGCCGGGGCTGGTCCGTGGCTCGCGATCGTCGGCGCCGGCACGCTCGTGGTCGGAATCGTGACCATGGTTCAAGGACGGGGCTGAACACGCCGTAGGTGCAGACTGTGAGTTTCGATCCGAACGCCCCCCAGCCGCCGACCCCACCGCATCGTCCGGCGGCCGGCCCCCCGACGTCGCCCCCGCCGGCGCCACCGGCCGCACCGTCGCCGCCGACGAACCTCCCACCGCGAGCTCCCCAGGCTCCCCAGCCGCCGAGCCAGTTCCCGCCCCCGGCGCAGGTGGCGGCGACGGGTGGCCCGGTGTTCGACCCGCCCCCCGGTGCCGTCGACCAGACGTCGACCGTGGGCGGCGGGCGTTCGAGCGGGGCGATGCGAGCCGGCCTGATCGGCGCGGTCCTCGCGCTCGGTGGGGCCGGTGGCTTCGCCACCTACAGCGCCCTGTCGTCGCCCGCCGGGCCCTCCTCGCCGGAGGAGGCGGTCGACGCCTTCATCGCGGCCGTCGACGCCGAGGATCTCGTCGGGGTCGCCGAACTGATCGCCCCGAGCGAGCGGGAAACCCTCGCCGAACCGGCGCTCGAGACGTACGCCCACCTGCAGCGGCTCGGCGTGATCGACGACGCGGGCATGACCGCCGAGACCGGCTTCGACATCGAGGTCGACGGCGCCACCTACAGCGTGATCGGCCTCAACGACGAGGTGAGCTGGATCAGCTTCACCGGCGGAACGATCACGTCGTCCACCACCGACAACGCCGGCCTCGGCCCGGTGGTGATGGACCAGGCCGATCGCGACGCGGTAACCCCCACCACCTCGACCGAGTCGCTCACCGACCTCCCGTCGTTCGCCGTGATCGAACAGGACGGCGGCTGGTACGTGTCGTTCACCTACACCGCAGCGGAGCACGCCCGGCGCGAGGCCGGACTCGGTCTGCCGGACTTCGACGCCTCGCCGGTGCCCGACGGCGCAGACTCGCCCGAGGGCGCTCTCACCGAGTTCGTCGACGAGATGGTCGAGGTCGACCTCGAGGGCATGCTCACCCACCTCGACCCGGTCGAGTTCGCCGCCGCCTACGACTACCTGCCGCTCGTGCTCGACGGCGCCCAGGCCGACGTCGATGCGATGCTGGACGAGCTCCGTGCCGGCGGCGTGGAGTGGGACGTGGAGGTGACCGACGTCCGGGTCGTGGAACAGAACGGCCGGACCCTCGCCATCGTCGAGGGCGTCACGATCTCGTTCCATCTCGACGCGTCGATGTCGGGTGATGTCGTCCTCGAGGGCGACTGCATGACCGCCACGATCACCAGCTTCGGTGAGACCGAGACCACGACCGAGTGCAGCGACTCGAGCGACCTCGAGACGTCGATGGCGGCGGCCGGGTTCGATGCGACCGAGTTGCCGTCGTTCATCGAGAAGCTCGAGGGCCTCGAGTCGGGCGTCACCGTCGTCGAACGCGACGGCCGGTGGTTCGTCTCGATCGTGCCCACTGCGTTCGGCACGTTCAACGACGTCCTCGACCGGCTGGATCGAACCGACATCGACGAGGGGATCGGTTGGCTCGGCGACCTCATGGATCGTGGCGTCGCCAACACGCTCACCGAGGCGATGGACCTCGGGGAGGGCGATCTCGCCGGCGATCAGTTCGTCGAGATCGAGGACTCGATCGTCGGCGACTTCGATTTCGACGTCGATCCCGACGGCGGCCCGACCACGACGATGCCGGCCCAGGAGGTCGACATCGCCGCCCTGATCGGCGTCGACGTGCCGAGCGCCGAGGACGCCTGGGACTACGACCCGACCACGTGGTGGGCGACGTCGGTCTTCGGTGCTCCTCCGGCCGACGCCTACGCCACCCTGTGGGTCGGCTTCTCCTGGGTCGACATCGTGGTGCTCCCGACCGCCGACGACGCCGCCCTCACCGCGGCGGTCATCCAGGACACCCAGCCCCAGCTGCTGCCCTCCACCCTCGACGGGGTCCCGGCCGACGCCGTCGTGCTCGCCAGCGACGACGAGGTGATCGTCATCGCCGACCGCTACGTCTTCGTCACCATGCCCGACACCACCGACGCCCTGCTCGCCGTCGTGGCCGACGTCCTCGGCTGAGGTCGCAGGTCACGGTCGGTCGCAGGTGACCGTGCCGTCGTCGGCGACGGTGGCCTCGAGGTCCTCGGCGGCGCAGTAGGCGTCGGCCTGGGCGGCGTCGACCCGGTCGACGGGTTCGTTCTCCCGGCCCGTCGGCGGGGTCGAGCCATCCCACCACAGCGGGGCGTCGACCACGCCGGCGGCGACGGCGTCGGCCCACTCGGCGTTGGTGATCGCTTCGGTCGGGGCGGCATCGGTCGGGGCGGCAACGGTCGGGGTGGCACTGCTCGGGCGGCTCTGCACGGTGCCCAACACCTCGACGGTGCCGGACGGATCGTCCCCGCGGGGTACCAGGGTGGCGACCCCGGCCGCGGCGGCGATCGCCAGCGCCCCCACCCCGGCGAGCAGGCGCCGGCGGCGTGAACGGTCGCCGGCGGCGAGCAGGGCGTCCACCTCGGCCCGCAGGTCGATCCCGTCGGCGGTGTCCGCGCCGAGGTGCCGACCGTCGTCGAGATCGAGCAGGCCGGTGTCGAGGCGTGCCGACGCCCGCTCCGGCTCGGCGTCGAGATCGAGATCGTGGGCGGCCTCGGTGTCGGTGTCGGTCGCTGCGAGGGCCTCGACGATGTCGGGTTCGGCGCCCGCCGGCAGCATCACCCGGCGGTTCCAGGTCGCAGCGCCCTCGGCGGCGGCCAGACGGGGGTCGGTGTCGGTGCCGACCGGGCGCCCCAGGAGCTCGGCGAGGAGTTCGCCGACCACCGGCGCCTCCGACCACGCCCCGAGCAGGACGACCCGGTGCAGGTCCCGCGGCTCGAGGTCGACCGCGGCGAGGCAACGCTGGAACACCGACGACGCGGCCACGAGGTGGGGTCGCGTCATCGCTTCGAGTTCGGTGCGCCCGAGGGTCACCGTGCGGGCGCCCGACGGCAGGGGGACGACGATGTCGGCCGACGACTCGTGCGCCAGCGCCTCCTTGGCCTCGCGGCACGCGGCGACGAGCGCCGCCGCTCGGGCGTGGCCGTCGGGGCGGCGAAGCGCTCGGGTCCAGGCCGAGCCGACCATGCCGGCGACGCGTTCGGCGATCGCTCGATCGACCGCGCTCCCGCTCACCTCGACCGAGCCGTCGTGGGCGAGCACGGTCACGCGCTGGCCGACCATGCGCATCACGCTGACGTCGAGGCCGCCGGCCCCGAGATCGTGCACGCCGACCAGGGCGTGGTCCGGCACCTTGCTGCGAGCGGCGTAGCGGACCGCGGCGGCCACGGTGGCCGGCACCAGCTCGACGTCGCCGACCCGGGCGGCGGCGACCACCGACCGGAACGTGGACAGGCGGGCGTCGTTCCAGCGAGCCGGGTAGGTGACGACGATGCGGGTCGGACGGTCGAAGCGATGCGACGTCACCTCGGCCACCACCCAGGCCAGGTAGCGGGCCAGCAGCTCGTCGGCGCGGCACTCGACCCCGGCCAGCGTCACCGGCTCGCCGAGCCGGGTGAGGAGGTCCTCGGCGGCCCGGTCGGGGTCGCGGCGGGCGATCTGGGCCGCGTCGTGGCCGAACACGAACCGCCCGTCGGGGTCGACGGCGACCACGGTCGGGGTGGCGAGCAGGCCGTCGTCGAGGCGCACGGTCTCCACGCGGTCGTCGTGGCGGATCGCCGCGCTGGTCGTGGCGGTGCCGAGGTCGATGCCGAGCTGATAGGCCATGGGAGGTCCTCCTCTCACCAGTCGTCCCGAGTGTCGGCCGGTGGGCCGAACGAATCAGGCTCGACCGACGGCTTTTCTCGATCCCGACGGCTCGGGAGCGGTGGTGAACGGGGGTCGTGAGGGGTGGTTCCGCCGTCTAGCCTGGCTCCTTTCCCCGGGAGGAGAGCTGTGGCCGAGATCGAGATCGGGTTGGGCAAGACGGGGCGAGCCGGCATCGGCCTCGACCAGTTGTCGCTGCTGCCCAGCCGCCGGACCCGCGACACCGAGCTGGTCGACCTGTCGTGGCAGATCGACGCCTACCGGTTCGACATCCCGTTGCTGTCGGCTCCGATGGATTCGGTCACGAACCCGAATGGCGCGAAGGCGATCGACGAGCTCGGCGGCGCCGGCGTTATCGATCTCGAGGGCCTGTGGACCCGCCACGGCGACCCGTGCGACGAGGTCGCCGAGCTCGGCGACCTCGACCACGACGCGGCGCTGGCCCGACTCCGGGAGCTCTACGCCGCCCCCGTCGACCACGACCTCGTCACCGAGCGGATCAAGGGCCTGAAGGCGGCCGGCGCCTACGCCGCCGGCGCCGTGTCGCCAAAGCGGGTCGCGTCGATGGCCGACACCCTCCTGCGGGCCGAGCTCGATCTCCTCGTCATCCAGGGCACCGTCATCTCGGCCGAGCACGTCTCGACCGTCGACGACCCGCTCAACCTCAAGCAGTTCGTGCGCGAGCTCGAGACCCCGGTGATCGTCGGGGGCTGCGCCAGCTACCAGGCCGCCCTCCACCTGATGCGCACCGGCGCCGCCGGCGTGCTGGTGGGGGTCGACGGTGGCCGGGCCGCCACCACGGGCAGCGTCACGGGTGTCGGGTCGCCGATGGCCACGGCGATCGCGGATGTGCGGGCCGCCCGGATGCGCCACCTCGACGAGACCGGCGTCTACGTCCACGTGATCGCCGACGGCGGGCTCCGCACCGGCGGCGACATCGCCAAGGCGATCGCCCTCGGCGCCGACGCCGTGATGGTCGGGTCGGCCCTCGCCGCCGCCACCGACGCGCCGGGCCGCGGCTGGCACTGGGGCCGCTCCCTCCTCCACCCCGAACTGCCCCAGGGCCGCCTCACCCGGATCGACCCGGTCGGCTCGCTGGCCGAGATCCTCCACGGTCCGGCCACCACCGCCGACGGCGCCACCAACCTGATGGGCGCCCTGCGCCAGTCGATGGCCACCCTCGGCTACGAGTCGGTGAAGGAGCTCCAGAAGGCCGAGCTGATGGTGCACGTCGGAGGCCTGCGATGACCGGTGAGATGGCGACCGCCCGACCCGACCAGGTCGTGTTGGTCATCGACTTCGGCGCCCAGTACGCCCAGCTGATCGCCCGGCGGGTGCGCGAGCTGCGGGTCTACTCCGAGATCGTCCCCCACGACATCACCGCGGCCGAGATCGAGGCCAAGAACCCGACGGCGATCATCCTGTCGGGCGGCCCGGCCAGCGTGCACGTCGACGACGCCCCCCGGCTCGACCCGGCGATCTACGACCTCGACATCCCCACCCTCGGCATCTGC
>JBPEXC010000514.1:0-7440 GCA_052032035.1 Acidimicrobiales bacterium
GACGGACCGGGCCGCGGGATATTTCCGGAATTTCTCGCGACTTCCGATCGCCGGGCGACGTCCCCCATCTCGGCTACCCGCCGATGCGACTCAGGAGGACCCACCCATGGACATCGATTTCGACGGCGCATTCAGTGATGCGTTCCGCGACCTCGCCGCCTTCATCCCCGACCTCTTCGCCTTCCTGGTGGTGTTGGTCGTCGGCCTCTTCGTGGCCCGCTGGATCCGCAAGGCGGTCGCCGCCGGGCTCCGCAAGATCCGCTTCGACGACTACATCGACCGCGCCGGCCTCGGTCGCCACCTCGAACGGGCGGGCTTCGCCGACTCGGGCAAGTTCGTCGCCCAGATGCTCTACCTGTTGGTGGTCGTCTTCGTCCTCAAGCTCGCCCTCGGCGTGTTCGGCGCCAACGCCGTCTCCGACGCCCTCGACGACCTGATCGCCTTCATCCCCCGCCTCGTCGTGGCGATCGCGATCGTGATCGTCACCGGACTCGTCGCCAACACCGTCGGTGGCCTGGTGCGCCCGGCGCTGCGCGACCTCGACTACGGCCCGCTCGTCGCCCGCCTGGCGGTCGGAGCCATCTGGACGATCGGCATCTTCGCCGCCATCGACCAGATCCAGTTCGCCGAGGACATCGTCGACACCCTGTTCACCGCCCTGGTGGGTTCGCTGTCCCTGATCCTCGTCATCAAGTTCGGCGTGGGCGGCATCTGGGCCGCCCGCGACCACTTCTGGCCGGCCGTCTACCAGAAGGTCGGCGGCGCCAACGATCCCCAGGCCACCGAGGCCTGACCGGTCGGTGGGGTCCGGCTGGGCGAGCCGGGCCCCACTGTCAGACACGCTTCGCGGCCACCGGTCGCACGGCGTCGCTCCGGCCCGGACTCCCTCCCCGGGCCGGGGCACTTCTTCGCTGGGTCCGCCCCCGCTGGCGGCGGCCGGACCCAACGGCTCGACCCGACTGGACTTCCCTCCCCGGTCGGGTCTCCAAAGAGAGTTGGGATCGGAGGGCGATCCGGTCCCAGCTCTCGTTCTTCGCCGGTGTGACGCCAACGACGCCGTCACACCACGGTTCGCAGTGCCGGCTCGATTCCCTCCCGAGCCGGCACTGCCGCGTCAGGAGCCAGCACTGCCGCGTCAGGGACAGGCTGCCGCGTCAGAGACCGGCTTCGTCGAGGGCGGCTTCGACGGCGTCGAACAGCCGGGCCGAGCACGACTCGATGGCCACGGGCGGCGCGACCTCCTCGACGATGCGGGCGGCGAGCGCCCGGAAGGCGTCGGCGGCCGGCCCGGAGCCGCCGGCGATGGGTGCACCGGCGTCGCCACCGGCCGACACCGACGGCTCGAGGGGGATCGAAGCGAGCAGCGGGACGCCCGACTGCTCGGAGAGGGCCTGGCCGCCGCCTTCGCCGAAGAGCGGGTAGCGGGCGCCGTCGGGCGTGACGAAGGCCGCCATGTTCTCGATGATGCCGGCGACCCGGAGGTGTGACTTCCGGGCGCCGTCCACGGCGCGTCCTGCCACCTTCTGCGCGGCCGTGGCCGGGGTCGTCACCACGAGGGCCTCGGCCCGGGGCAGCATCCTGGCGAGCCCCATGGCGATGTCGCCGGTGCCCGGGGGCATGTCGATCAGCAGGTAGTCGAGGTCGTCGGCCCAGTCCACGTCCTCGAGGAAGTGCTGGACGGCCCGGTTGAGCATCAGGCCACGCCACATGAGGGCGGCGTCCTCGGCGTCGACGAGGAACCCCATCGACACCACGTCGAGGCGCCCCGGCCCGGCATCGCCGGCGGCATCGCCGGCGGTCGCGTCGTGGGCGGTGTCGGCGGCTGTCTCGTGGGCTGTGGGGCGGTCGCCGGCCGGGACGTCGAGCGAGTGGGGGGTCATCACCGCCCGGTCGCCGATCTTCGTGGCGTCGAGGCGGCCGTCGAGCCCGAGCATGCGGGGGATCGAGAAACCGCCGATGTCGGCGTCGAGCACCCCGACCCGCAGGCCTCGCCGAGCGAGGGCCGTGGCCAGGTTGACGGTCACCGACGACTTGCCCACGCCGCCCTTGCCCGACGCGACGGCGAGCACGCGAGCCGTCGGCGGCACGGCGGTGGGGCTGGCCCGGTCGGCGGCCGCCGCTCGAGCCTTCATCATCGTCTCGGCCTTCTCGTCGGCGTCGAGCTCGGTCCAGTCGATGGTCACCCCTGCGACGCCGGGCATCGACTCGATGCGCACGGTGACGTCGTCGCGGATCTGCGCCCGGAGCGGGCACCCCATCGTGGTGAGGGCGATCGTGACGGTCACCTGGCCGTCGTCGGCGACGCGGGCGCCCTTGGCCATCCCGAGATCGACGATGTCGCTCCCGAGTTCGGGGTCGATCACGCCGCGCAGCACCGCCATCACGTCGTCGGTGGTGGGCAGCTCGGCCATGGACACAAGCCTAGGGCCGTGGTCGGAACGCCCCGGTATCGGCGGTTCGTTCGGCCCGAATCGCCGGCGTCGGAGGCGCTCAGCGGCGGATTTCTCGCTCTCGACCCGCGATCGGGGACTATTGGCGAGCGAAACGGCGTTGTACGCTGGTGCACACCCCTAGGAGGACTGCCGTGATCACGCTGACCGAAACCGCCACCGGCAAGGTGAAGGAACTGCTCGACCAGGAAGCCGACGAACGGTTGGCGCTCCGCGTGGCGGTGCGTCCCGGTGGTTGCTCGGGCTTCAGCTACGAGATGTTCTTCGACGCCGACCGGGCCGACGACGACGTCGTGCAGGCCTACGGCGCCATCAACGTCGTCGTCGACCCCGCCAGCGCCCAGCTCCTCAACGGCGCCACCCTCGACTACAAGGACGGGCTCCAGCAGACCGGGTTCTCGATCGACAACCCGAATGCGCAGCGCACCTGCGGCTGCGGCCAGTCGTTCAGCTGAGCGCCGCCAGGGCGGCCCGGAGCTCCTCGACGTCGAAGACGTTGTCGATCCGGTCGACGATCACCCCGTCGGCGCCCACGAGGAACAGTGAGGGCTCGAACTCGAGCCCGAGTTCGTCGACGGCCGGCACGAGCCTGATCGACGGGTTCGTGTAGTCCCAGCCAGCCTCCTCGGGGTTCTCGTAGACCTCGAGGTGCACCATGTCGACGCCCGGGAAGTCGGGGGCGAGTTCGATCAGGGTGTCGACCACCGGTCCGCAGTACGCGGTCTGGCACAGCGATGGGGTGGCCACGAGCAGCGCCAGCGGGCGTCCTGCCCCCACGACCTCGTCGACCGAGCGCTCGTGGAACGGGCACGGCTGCGGCAGCCGAGTGCACAGCACCTCGAGGTCGCCGGGATCCGCCTCGGTCGGGGTGGTGATCGCCGGCATCGTCTCCCCCGGCAGGAGCACCCGGATCTCCTCGGGGTCGAACGCCTGGACCGCGAGGGAGGCGACCGAGGTTCCGAGGTCGACGTCGAGGTCGTAGATGCCGGGCTCGGGCAGCGTGGTCCGCACCGCGAAGTAGCGGGCCAGGTCGGCGTGCTCGTGGGGCACGTCGCCGTTGCCCTCGGGGTGGTCGTGGGTCACGACGTGGCTGCGGGCGGTCGTGGTGTCGATGACGGCGTCGCCGCTGCGCACGGTGACGGCGATCTCGACGTCGTCGGGAAGCGACGTCACGGCCTCGGTGTCGACCAACCCGAACGGGAGGCGCTGTGGCCGGCCCGCCGCGATCACCCGGTTGGGGCTGAACAGGGCCACCAGGACCGGCGCCGCCGCCGGGTCGGGCTCGCTGCCGCAGGCGGCGAGCAGCGGGCCGAACCCTACGACGGCCGCCCCGAGGGCGCCGGAGCGGAGCACGCGACGGCGGCCGGGATCGAAGGTCGGTGGCATGGGAGCGACCGTATCCTTGCCGGGTGTCCAACGGTCAGCAGGTGACGTTCACCCTCGACGGCGAGCGGGTCGTCCTCGACGACGTGGGGCGCGCCACCCTGCTCGAGGTGCTGCGCGATCGGTGTGGCGTCACCAGCGTGAAGGACGGCTGCAGCCCCCAGGGTCAGTGCGGTTGTTGCACCGTGCTGGTCGACGGCCAGCCCCGGGTGGCGTGTGTGACCCCGGCCCGCCGAGTGAAGGACCGGGTGGTGCAGACCGTCGACGGTCTCGCCCCCGACGCTCGCGACGCCTGGGGCAACGCCCTGTGCGCCACCGGTGGCAGCCAGTGCGGCTTCTGCACCCCGGGGATCGTCGTGCGGCTCGAAGGGCTGCGCGCCAAGCTCGACGACCCGGCCACCGGCGGCCGGCCCGCAGTCGACCAGGCCCTGCTCGCCCACCTCTGCCGCTGCACCGGCTGGCAGACGATCCGTGAGGCGTGGGACCTCGTCGTGGCCGGCGACGCCCGGCCCGACGCCGACCGGGATCTGGCGGCGGCGGCCGAACGAGCGACGATCGAGGGGCGGGCCGCCCAGGTCGTCGGCGCCGACGTGGCGCTGGGTCGGGCCCCCTTCGCCGCCGACACCGCCCCCGCCGACGCTCTGATCGCCGTCTGGGCGGCCGGGGCCACCGGCGAACCCGACGACGGCGAGTGGGTGCTCGGCGAGACCCTCACCGAGGCTCGGGCGGCAGCGGCCAAGGTGCAGGGCCGGCGCACGACCGCCGACCACGCCTGGCCGCTCGAGGTGCCCGCCGGCGAATGGGACCTCACCCTGCAGACCACCTGGGTGGAGCCCGCGGCGCTGGAGACCGACGCCTCGTGGTGCGAGCCCGGGGGAGCACCGGCCTCGACGCTCGCCAACGGCGGCGCGTTCGGCGCCAAGCGCGACTCGCGTGTGCCTGCCGCGGCGCGCCGCCTGGCCGACGAACACGGCAGGCCGGTGCTGGCGCTGGCCAGCCGGGAGGACACCGTCCGCTGGGGCGCGAAACGACCCCCGGTCGCCATCGGCGCCGTGCTCGACGGTGACACGGTACGGGGCGTGGCCCACGTGGTCGCCACCCCGGGGATCGCTGCGGCGATCACGGCGACCGTGCCCGGCCTCGAGGTCGTGGAACACGAGGTCGCCGGGCCCGCGACCTCAGCGGAGGTGCGCGGCGCAGGGTGGGCGGAGGCGGCGGTGATCGCCGCCGCGCTGCGAGCGCGACGCGATCACGCCGAGCAGATCGAGATCACGTCGCCCGACGGCGCCCGAGCGACCGCGGCCTGGGTCGACGGTCGGCTCGCCGTGAGCGTGCGGTGCGGCCGCCCGCTCGACGCCACGGTCCTGCGCAGCTACGCCATCGGTGCGGCCCACATGGCGTGGTCGTGGGTGCACGCCGAGGCCCTCACGGTCGACGACGACGGCGAGATCCACGACCTGACCGTGCGGTCGTTCGGCGTGCTCCGGGCGGTCGACACCCCCGAGGTCGACGTGACGATCGACGCCGACGACGGTCCGCCCGTCAACGGGTCCGACGCCGTCTTCGCCGCCGTCGCCGCCCTGGCGTGGCAGCGGTCGGGCTGGGTGCGCAGCTGGCCTACCGTCTGAGCCCCGGGCGCCTGGCATGATGGGCCCCATGTCGAAGCCCGTCGGTCCCTACACCCCCATCGTCCGAGCCGGAGAATGGCTCATCGTCAGCGGCCAGGTCGGCCTGGCCGACGGCGCCATCGTCGAGGGCGGCGTGGAGGCCGAGCTCCGGCAGGCGCTGACCAACATGGCCGGCCTGCTCGAGAGCGAGGGCGCCTCGATGAGCGACGTGGTGAAGACCACCGTCTTCCTCACCACGATGGACGACTACGCCGTGATGAACGAGATCTACACCGCTGCCTTCGGCGACCATCGTCCGGCCCGATCGGCCGTGGCCGTCGCCCAGCTCCCGATCGGCGCGTCGATCGAGGTCGAGGCCTGGGCCCACGTCGGCTGACGCCCGAAGCTCGGTCGGGAGCCGGACGTCGGGAGAGCCAGCAGAGTCGTGGAAGCCAGCAGAGTCGTGAACGGCGACCGGCCTGTGGCACACTGGCGCCCATGCTCGGTGCCATCATCATCGCCGTCGTCATCATCGTCGTGATCCCCGTCGGGTTCCTGATGACCACCATGCTGGTGCCGGCCGTGCTCGGCGTGCTGCTCAAGTCGAACGCCGAGGCCCTCCACGAGGGCAGCGAGCTGATCGACTGCAACCGCTGACCGTCGCCGTTCCGCCGAGGGTGGCGACGTGCTGATCGTCTCCTCCGACGCCCATCGGGCGCACCATGCGGTCGAACTCGACACCGGCGAGCTCATCCCGTCCTGGGAGCACCCCGGTCGGGCCGACGCCGTGTCGGCTGCCGTCGCCGGTGCCGACCTCGGGACGATGGTCGGCCCCGACCCCCTCGACCGTTCGCTGGTCGACCGGGTGCACGACCCCGTCTACGTCGAGTTCCTCGAGACCGCCCATGAGCGCTGGGTGGCCGAAGGGCACCGGGCCCCCGGGGCGATGGGGTTCGCCTGGCCGGCCCGGGGTGCGGCGTCGCCCGACCGCCGCCCCGACGACCTCCTCGGCCAGCTCGGCTGGCACAGCTTCGCCGCCGACTGTTCGATCGTCGCCGGCACCTGGGCAGCGGCCGCCGACGCGGCCGCGTGCGCCCAGACCGCCGCCGACGCCGTCGACCTCGCTGCCGGCGCCGAGTCCTCGGCGTTCGCGCTGTGTCGCCCGCCCGGGCACCACGCCGGGGTCGACACCTTCGGCGGCTACTGCTACCTCAACAACGCGGCGATCGCCGCCCAGCGGCTCCTCGACCGGGGCGCGACGCGGGTGGCCCTCGTCGACGTCGACTTCCATCACGGCAACGGCACCCAGGAGCTCTTCTCGGACCGTGACGACGTCGCATTCTGCTCGATCCACGGCGACCCGACCTGGGCGTTCCCGTGGTTCTCGGGGCACGCCGGTGAGACCGGTGTGGGTGCCGGGGAGGGCTTCACCCTCAACCTGCCCCTCGACCGCGGCGCCACCCTCGAGGTCTGGCTCGACGCCCTCGGCGGCGGCCTCGACTGGGTGCGCGGCCACGGCTGCGACGCCCTGGTCGTCTCCCTCGGCGTCGACACCTTCGAGGGTGACCCGATCAGCGAGTTCGCCCTCGGCACCGACGACTTCCCCGCCGTCGGCGCCGCCCTGGCCGGGCTCGGCCTGCCGACGGTGCTCGTGCTCGAGGGCGGCTACGCCACCGATGAACTGGGCGCCAACGTGGCCGGCGTCCTCACCGGCTTCGCGACCACAGCCGCTGCGTCGATCTGAGCGTCGATTCGACGCAAAAGCCGCTTGCCCGCTGGGCCGGGCCGGTACCGTCGCGTGGGTGATCGACCTCCGACGCCTCCACGACGACGCCGACTACCGCCAGGGTGCCATCGCCAAGGGTGCGGACGCGTCCGTCATCGACGCCGCCGTCGCCGCAGACGTCGCCCGGCGCGACCTGCTCGGTCGGGTCGAGGCGCTCCGCGCCGAGCAGAACACGGCGTCGAAGGCGATCGGCAAGGCCTCGCCCGAGGAGCGG
>JBPEXC010000515.1:0-2589 GCA_052032035.1 Acidimicrobiales bacterium
GGTTTCGGCCGAAACCCGCTGGGTACTTCTGCTCCCATGACGCTGTTCCGTGACGACGCCCACGCCTCGGAGTTCGAGTATCTCGAGGCCGACCGCCCCGACATCGATCTGCGCCCCGAGACCGACCTCGAGCCGCCCACCAACCTCGCACGCACCGATGTCGAACCCGGTTTCGCCGCTCGCTCGGCCGAGTACCTCGCGTCGTGCGGCCTCACCGCCGCCGACATCGAGGTCGCCCTGATCGAGCAGCTCGGCCTCCGACCGACGGCGGCCCGCCGGGTCGTCGGCCAGTCGATCGACTGGTTCCCCTCCGCCTGAAGGTGCAAGGGTGGGGCATGAGCGGCCCCACCACCACCGATGCCCCCGCTGTCGACCTGCTGTCGGCGGCCACCTTCGCCGACGGCCACCCGGCCGATCTCTACGATCACCTGCGTCGCACCTCGCCGGTGCACTGGCACGACGAGCCCGACGGGCCGGGCTTCTTCGCCGTCACCCGGCACGCCGACGTCCGAGCCGTCGGCCGTGACCACGAGACGTTCTCGTCGGAGCCGACGATCATGATCACCGACCCCGACACCTCCTCCGAGGAGGGGTCGATCTTCGGTGACCACAAGATGATGCTGATGGCCGACCCGCCGTACCACACGCGGCTGCGTCGCCTGATCAGCAAGGACTTCACGCCTCGCAGCTCGAAGGAGATGGCCGACCGCCTCGCCGAGCTCGCCACCCAGATCGTCGACGAGGTGATCGAGCGGGGTGAGTGCGACCTCGTCAGCGATCTCGCCGGCGAGATGCCGAGCTATGTGATCGCCGAGATGATGGGCATCCCCCTCGACGACGGCCGCAAGCTCTACCTGTTGACCGAGAAGCTCCACGCCGCCCCCGGCGCCGTGCCCGAGGACGAGCAGCGGGCCGCCCTCGGTGAGATGTTCGCCTACGCCGCCCAGGTCTACGGCGGCAAGCTCGAGGCCCCCGCCGACGACCTGTCGACGGCGATCATCAACGCCGAGGTCGACGGCGACCGGCTCGACCACCTCGACTTCATGCTGTTCTTCCTGTTGCTGATCGACGCCGGCGGCGACACGACCCGCAACCTGGTGGCGGGCGGCATGGAGGCGCTGTTCCGCCATCCCGACCAGCTGGCGGCGCTCCGGGCCGACCCCGACGGGCTGCTGCCGAACGCCGTGGAGGAGATGCTCCGCTACGTGGCGCCGGTGATCCACATGCGACGCACGGCCACCGTCGACACCACGATCGACGGCGTCGAGATCGCAGCGGGCCAGAAGGTGGTCATGTACTACGGCGCCGCCAACCGCGACCCCGAGGTGTTCGACGATCCGGAACGCTTCGACATCACCCGGGCGGACGCCAAGCACCACATCGCCTTCGGTGGCGGCGGGCCACACTTCTGCCTCGGCGCCAACCTCGCCCGGCTCGAGATCGAGGCGATCCTCCGGGAGATCCTGGCCCGCCTCGACGACCTCGAGCTGGCCGGCCCGATCACCTGGCAGGCGTCGAACTTCATCAGCGGCCCGGCGACCATGCCCGTGCGGTTCACCCCCGGCGCTCGGGTGGGAACGGACGCCCCGCTTGGCTGACGACGACGTCCAGCCCGACGGGACGGCCGAGCCGGCCGCTCCGCCGCCGCCCAAGCTCGTCGACGAGCTGTTCATGGCCGCCACCTTCTTCGCCCTCGGGGTGACGGTCGCGGTGGCCCTGGTCGAGTCGGGCACCTCGGCGACGGTGATCCTCGTCGCGTCGATCGTCGTCTACTCGGCCACCAGCACGCTGGCCTTCCTGGCCGTCGACGACGCCGGCGGGTCGACCCTGGCCGGTGTGATCAGCGGGTGGCTGGTGGCGAGCCGGTTCGGGATCCTGGCCGTGAGCCTCAAGGGTCGGCTCCGGGTGAGCCGCACCGAACAGGTGGTGGCGGCGTTGCAGGCCCTCGATCCGAACGTCGGGCTGATGATGCAGCAGCCCGACCCTGCGGTGGCGCGCCGCACCTACTGGCGGATCACCGCCGTGCTGGTCGGGGGCTGGGTCGGCGGCACGATCGCCGGGCTGGTGGCCGGCGAGTTCCTCGGCGACACCCGCCGGATCGGGTTCGACGTCGTGTTCCCCGCCGCCCTCCTGGCGATCATCGCGCCCCTGCTCCGGCGCCGCGACGGCCTGGCCTCCGCCATCGGTGGGGTGGCGCTGTGCCTCGCGCTGTTCCCCGTGGCGCCGGCCGGGGTGCCGATCGTGGCCAGCGCCCTGGCCGCCGTGGCGGTCGCCCTCAGCGGCGGCCGGACCGGACTCACCCCGACGCCGGGAGGGGCCCGGTGACCTGGACCGTCGTCGCCCTCCTGACCCTCGGCACGGCCGGGCAACGCCTGATCGGCATGTTCGCCATCGGGTCCCTGCTCGAGCAACGGCCGACGTTGCGCGTCCTCGCCGACCTGCTGCCCGCAGCGGTGGTGATGGCCCTCATCGCCCAGCTCACCTTCGCCGCCGGCGAGCGGTTGACCCTCGACGCTCGCGCCGCCGGCATGGCGGTGGCCGGGGTGTTGGTGTGGCGACGGGCGCCCTTCGTTGCCGTCGTCGTGGCGG
>JBPEXC010000516.1:0-1531 GCA_052032035.1 Acidimicrobiales bacterium
CAACCGTTCGGCTGCTGTGTGACGGTGGCGGGGCCGTGCCGTTGCGGCGGGGCCGTACGGTTGCGGCGGGGCCGTGCGGTTGCGGCGGGGCCGTGCGCTCGGGGGCACGAGCCGCTACAACCACGCCATGACCACGTCAGCCGGCCCGGCCGGGCCCTCCCGGACGCCGCTTCCCCCGATGGTGTCGTTCGTCGCGCCGTCGGGCACCGGCAAGACCACGATGGTCGCCGACGTGATCGCCCGCCTCCACGCCGCCGGTCACCGCGTGGCGGCGGTCAAACACGACGCCCATCGCATCGAGCTCGACACGGTCGGCAAGGACTCCTGGAAGATGCGGCAGGCGGGCGCCGAGACGCTGCTGGTCGGCGCCAACCAGGTGGCGTGGATGAGCGACGCCGGCACGGCACCGCCCCTCGATGCCCTCGTCTCGTTGTTCTTCGCCGACGCCGATCTGGTGATCGTCGAGGGCTGGCGGTCGGCCGAGCTCCCCACGATCATCGTCGACCGACCCGAGGCTCGCGACGGCAGCTGGGAGCGACCGCACCACGACCGGATCCTCGCCACCCTCCATCCCGACGAGGTCGACCGGGCCGTCGAGCTCGTCCTCGCTCAGCTGGACGCGTCGGCCGGTTCGACCCGGTAGACCGGTCGCCCGCCACGCTCGCCGTCGGGCACGATGCGGGCCGCGCACGGCTCCCAGTGGGTGCCGAGCACCAGGTCGCCGTGTTCGGCCCGGTCGGCGAAGAACGTCCGGCGGGTCTCCTCGGCGACCTCGGGCAGCACGTCGAAGCTGGACCCCCACTCGGGCCGGGCCGCCTGGCAGGGATTGTGGGACAGGTCGCCGGTGATCACGGCCCGGGCGCCGCCGCTCTCGATCACGACGCTGACGTGCCCCGGTGTGTGGCCCGGGGTCGGCACCAGCCGCACCTCGGGGGTGAGCTCGGCGTCGGTCGGGATCAGGTCGACCAGCCCGGCGTCGAGCACGGGCTGGATCGAGTCGGCCAGCAGCACGGCGTCCATGCCCGAGGTCTCCGAGCTCCAGTGGGCCCACTCGGCCTCGGCGAAGAGGTAGCGGGCGTCGGGGAAGGTCGGCACCCAGGTGTCGCCCTCGAGCCGGGTGTTCCAGCCGACGTGATCGACGTGGAGGTGGGTGCAGAGCACGGTGTCGATCGTGTCGGGGGCGAACCCGGCGGCGGTCAGGTCGTCGAGGAACGTCGTCGACAGCCGGTTCCACGCCGGGACGTCGCGTTCCTTGTCGTTCCCGAGGCAGGTGTCGACCAGGATCCGCCGGTCGCCGCTCTCGATCACGAGGGCCCGGATCGTCATCCACCCCTTGCCTTCGGCCGTGGCGTAGTGGGGCTGCATCCACGGGATCTCGAGGACGTTGTCGGCGGTGGCGTCGGGCAACAGCCAGTGGAGTCGCGACAGCGTGGTCAGCTCGACGACCTCGGTCACCGTCACGTCGCCGATCGTCCAGGAGGCGGCGGGTCGGCGGTCGGGCTCGTCGGTCATGCGCCACGCTGCCACGTCC
>JBPEXC010000517.1:0-12485 GCA_052032035.1 Acidimicrobiales bacterium
ACCGGCCGGGGGCCCTGGCCGGGTTCGGGTTCGACGACGCGTGGATCGCCGACAACCGCGCCGGCAAGGCGACCGTGCAGGTGTCGGCCTTCGACTGGGTCGGACCGTGGGGCGGACGACGAGGGTTCGACTCGATCGTCCAGACGACCACGGGCATCGCCCACGCCGGCCACGTCGCCGCTGGCACCGACCGGCCGACGCCGCTCCCGGTCCAGGCCCTCGACTACGCGACCGGCTTCTTCGCGGCCGCTGCTGCCGCCCGACTCCTCACCGCGGCGCCAACCGCTCCCGACGTCGCCCGGCGGGCGCGTCTGTCGTTGCTGCGCACGCGCAACGCGCTGGTCGATCTGGGCGGGGCGACCTCGTTCGAGCCGGCCCGGCCCGCGCCCGAACCTTCGGCATCGGTCACCTTCCACGCACCGTGGCCGGACACGCCGCGTCGCCTGGAGGTGCCCGCACCGTTGCTGGGCACCTGGCCGTCACCACCGTCGCTGTCGTTCGCGCCAGGCACCGACCTCGCCGTTGCGAGTAGCGTCCGACCATGGACGCTGGCACCGAACGGCTGATTCGCAACGACGAGGCGGGCCGCTACGAACTCGTGATCGACGGGGCGGTCGCCAGCTACGCCGACTTCACCGACACGGCGGACGGCGTGCGGATCTTCCCCCACACGGTCACCGACCCGGCGTTCCGAGGCCGCGGCCTGGCGGCCGAGATCGTGCGGTTCGCCCTCGACGACACTCGGGCCGCGGGACGCACGGTGCAGCCAGCCTGCTGGTTCGTCGCCGAGTTCATCGAGGCCAACGCCGACTACGGCGACCTCGTCGTCGGGTGATGCTCAGAGCGTGAACAGGTCGAGGGCCTCGGGGTTGGCGAGGGCCTCGATGTTCTTGACCGGGCGACCGTGGAGCACCTCGGTGACGGCGAGCTCGACGATCTTGCCCGAGCGGGTGCGAGGGATGTCGGCCACCGCCTTGATCACGGCGGGCACGTGGCGAGGCGAGCACTTCGACCGCAGCTCGCTGCGGATGGAGCGCTCGAGCGCTTCGTCGAGCACGGCCCCCGCCGCGAGCCGGACGAACAGCACGATGCGGGTGTCGCCGTCCCACTGCTGCCCCACGGCGATCGCCTCGACCACCTCGTCGAGCTGTTCGACCACTCGGTAGATCTCGGCGGTCCCGATCCGCACGCCCGAGGCGTTGAGGGTGGCGTCGCTCCGACCGTGGATCACCATGCCCCCGTTCGGGGTCCACGAGGCGTAGTCGCCGTGGGTCCAGGTGTCGTCGAACGCCTCGAAGTAGGCGCTTCGGTAGCGGGAGCCGTCGTCGTCACCCCAGAACTCGAGTGGCATCGACGGGAACGGCGTGGTGCACACCAACTCGCCCTGCACGCCGGCGCCGAGCGGCTCGCCACCGTCGTCGAACACCTCGACGGCCATGCCGAGCGAGCGGGTCTGGATCTCGCCGGCGAACACCGGCCGGGTCGGATCCCCGCCGACCAGGCAGCCGCACAGGTCGGTGCCGCCCGACATCGACTGGAGGTGGGCGTCGGCCTTGATCGCGTCGTACACCCAAGCGAAGCCTTCGTGCGACAACGGCGACCCGGTCGAGCAGATCGTCCGGACGGTCGACAGGTCGTGGGTCTCTGCCGGGTGGAGTCCACCCTTCATCGACGAGTCGAGGAACTTGGCCGACACCCCCAGCAGGGTGACGCCGTAGCGGTCGGCCAGGTCGAACACCGCCGTCGGCCCGGGGTAGGCGGGGTTGCCGTCGTAGCAGATGATCGTCGCCCCCGACCCGAGGCACGACACCAACCAGTTCCACATCATCCAGCCGCACGTCGTGAAGTAGAAGATCTGGTCGCCAGGCCCGATGTCGGAAGCGAACTGCTGCTCGGTGAGGTGCTTGAGCAGCACCCCGCCGGTGCGGTGCACGATGCACTTCGGCTTCCCGGTCGTGCCGCTCGAGTAGAGGATGTAGAGCGGGTGGTCGGTCGGGAGCGGGGTGTAGTCGGGCTCGGCGCCGAGGTGGTCGGCCAACACCGCGTCCCAGCGCAGCGCGTCGGCGACGCCGGAGATGTCGGGGTTCGCGCTCACGTAGGGCACGACGAGGACGTGCTCGACCGAGGGGAGATCGTCCCGGATGTCGCCGAGACGGCCGAGGCAGTCGAAGGTCTTGCCGTTGTAGTGATAGCCGTCGGCGGCGACGAGCACCTTCGGGGTGGTCTGGCCGAAGCGGTCGGTGACCCCGCTGGTGCCGAAGTCGGCCGACGTCGAGGTGAACACGGCGCCGATCGAGGCGGCGGCGAGGAAGGCGACGATCGTCTCGGGCACATGGGGCATCCACGCCGCCACCCGGTCGCCGGGCTCGACGCCGACCGACCGCATCCACGCCGCCATCGCCGCAGTCTCGGCCCGCAACTGATCCCAGTCGACGAAGCGCTCCTCGCCGTCTTCGCGCCAGGCGATGATCGCCGGGTCGACGGCGCCGTCGCCGGTTCGGTCGGCGAGGAGGTTCTCGGCGAGGTTGAGCGTTGCGTCAGGCAGGAACCGCCACTGCGAGAACTCGGCGCCCTCCTCGACGAGGCGATCGCCGGGCTCGCCGATCACGCCGCACCAGTCCCAGACGGCCTTCCAGAATTCGCCGGGGCGCTCGACCGACCATCGCCACAGGGCGTCGCTGTCGGCCACGGGGCCGTCGCCCAGCGACTCGGCGATCGGCACGACCGCCTCCCGGCGGAACCGGTCGATCCTCGTGCCGGCGATCCGCTCGGGCGACGGCGCCCAGAGGGGCACGGTGGTGTCGACGGTCGGATCGGTGCTGACGTCGGTCATGATGGCGATGCTAGAGGTAGCCCTCGGCCCGACGCGACAGATCGCGCTCCACCGCCTCGACCACGCTCATCGCCTCGTCGGTCGTCAGCAGCCCGGCCCGCTGGGCGTGGAACGCCACGGCCGCCGAGTCGGAGGCGAGCACGAAGGGGATGTCGTGGTTCCACTCGTCGGCCACGGCCTCGACGCGGCCGTCGCCCGGATCGAGGCGGACCTCCCGGATGTAGACCGCCCGGATCCGGCCCGGGTGCCGCCGGACCACCTCGGCGTAGATCTCGGGATCGTGTTGCCCGGAGTCGCCGATCAGCACGAACTCGAGATCCGGATGCGCCGCCAGGATCTCGTCGATCGCCTTGTGCTTGGTGTCGCCGTGACCGCGGCTCGGGTCCTTGCCCAGGAAGTCGCGCAGCATCAGCGGACCGAGCGGCAGGTCGTGGTGCTGGAGGAACGCCCAGAGGAAGCCGTGCAGGTTCCAGGGGCTCGACGACACGTAGAAGAACGGGTGCAGGTCACGCCGCCCGTCGCCGCCGGCCGACAGGGCGCGGTAGAGCTCGGGCGCTCCCGCGAACGGAGCACGGGTGTGCTCCGACCCGGTGACGGTCAGCCGCACCATCTCCCAGGTCCGCTGCACGCCGGTGTGGAGGATCGTGTCGTCGATGTCGGAGATCACCCCGAAGCCGGCGTCGGCCGCCGGCGTGCGGACCAGCGCGGTGGCGGTGCGGGGTGGGGCGACGCCCCGATAGGTGTCGGCGAGTTCGATCGTCGCCTCCGCCCAGCCGCCGGTGGCCGGGCCGTCTGCCCACGGGATCCGCAGCTCGATGTAGCCCTCGGCGTCGCTGGCGATCGCTTCTCGGCGGGCGCCGACGGTGACCGTCAGCGGCACGTCGGGCAGCTCGTCGGTGAGGAAGCTCGACGCCGTGCGCCGCAGCGCGGTGAGCGCCCCCTCCCCCGGCACGGCCTCGGGCGGCTCGGAGTCATCGAGGACGCGGGCCCGAACGACGAGACCACCGGCGCCGGCGTGGCCGTGGTGCGGGATGATGCGCAGGAACTCGGGCCGGTGCTCGGCCCGCTTCTCCCGCCGACGCCCGTCCCACCACCGCTCGGCGGCGATGGCGCCGCGGCGGATCAGGTGGGTGCTCCGGCTGACCATGCGATGAGTGTGCCACGCCCGGCCGAGGCCCCGCAGATCCTCCCGTCCATCGTCGAGCCACGACAAACTTCCCCACTTTCCTCTTGTGTATCGAACGTACGTTCGATACAATGCCTCCATGGCGGCAACCATCCGAGATCTCGACACCTCGATTCCCGCTCCCCTTCGGACGGAGCAGCGGGCCGCAGAACAGCTCGACGATCAAGCGCTCGCCGCCGAACTGCTGCAGCTCCGCCGCGAACGGTCGATGGCGGCCGGGCGTGAGGCGGCCCTGCTGGCGGAGCTCGAGTACCGGCGCTCCCACACCACGCCGTCCAGTGCCGGCATCTGGCACGACGCTCCGACCTCCAACCCACTGCGGCATCGGACGAGCACGCTGTGGCTCGCAGCGGAGACCCGGGAGCGGTCGAGTTCCTGCGGTCGAGTGGTCCGCCGGGCCGAGGCCCTGGTCGAGCTCCCGATCGTGCACGCCGCCCTCCTCGACGGACGGCTCACCGAGGCCCACGTCGACAAGATCGCGTGGGCCCACCGTCAGCCCCACATGGGCGAACACGTCATCGACGCCCAGGCAACGCTGTGCCGGTGGGCGTCCGCCCACGAGTGGCCCGACTTCGCGAAGCGGGTCGAGGCGCTCGTCGAGGCCATGGACACCGACGACCCGGCCGACAAAGCGCTCCAGATCGCCGAGAGACGCGGCATCACGAGCACCGACTTCGACGGCCGATCCCAGATCGTCATCGACACCAGCACCGAAGCAAAGCACCAGATCTACAGCGCGCTCGCCCCGCTCGTCGCCGCCATGCGGGACGGCGACTTCGCCGAGGCCCGGGAGGCCTTCGGCGACGAGGCGACCTGGGCCCACGTACATCGCACCGACCCCCAGCGACTCCACGACGCGCTGCTCCAGGTCGTCCGCGCCGGAGCCAGCGCCGGCGACCCCGGCGCCGCGTTCAACGTCGATGTGGTCGTCGACCTCGAGACCCTCGAGCGCGAGGCGGCCCGAGCGTGCGGCGTCACGCCCGAGCCGCTCGACCTCGAAGAGGCACTCGCCGTCGCCGAGCGGCGGGCCTGCGAGACGCTCGAGGGCACGACCTACAACCCGGCGATCGCCCTCGCCGCCGCCCTCAGCGGCAACCTTCGCCGAGTGGTCCTCGGCGCCGCCGACGCCCACGTCGACATGTCGGTCGCTGATCGAACGTTCCGAGGCCTCAAGCGGCGAGCGGTCCAACTCCGAGATCGCCACTGCGCGATGCCGGGCTGTGATCGACCGTCACACGAGTGTGAGATCGACCACATCGTTCCCCACACCGACGGCGGCCCCACCGAGACGGCCAACGGGCAACCCTTGTGCCGACCGTGTCACCGATGGAAGACCTGGCTCGATGCCCTCGGATTTCCCTGAGCACCAGATCACCCGATCCGGCTCGAGCGCTCACACCTCAGGTGTCGAGTGCCGCATCGCCGCGCTCGTCCCACCACTCGAGCAGGCGTTCGCCGGCGGCCAGGTAGAGATCGGCCGCGTCGGGGTCGAGGGTGGCGGCATCGATGACCGCCAGCGCGTACTTGACGACATGGGCGTCGTGGCGCCGGGTGGCCGCCAGGGCGAGGTCGGCCGCCCGCCGGTCGAGGTCGGCTGCGGGACGGGCCAGGTCGGCGACCTCAGCCGGCGCAACCGAGGTGGCCGCCAGGCTGCAGCGGAGCGCATGGACATGGGTCGCCGCCACCCAGATCGCGGGCGGTCCGATCAGGTCGGCGAGTTGGATGACGGCGAGCGGCAGGGTGAGACAGTGGGTCCAGCCGTAGGGCGCTCGCTCGGGGTCGTCGAGGAGCATCGAGGCGGCGGCGGTCCGGAGGATCACGGCGCCCCAGCACCCCGGATCGCCGTCGGCCGGCAGCACCGGGGCGAGACGTTCGGCGTTCGCCGCCTCGGCACGGTCGATCATCGGGTGGATGAACGTCGACTCGCCCCGGCCGAGGTGCGGCGGATCGGCGAGCGCGTCGGCGAGCGCCGCCGGATCGCCGTCGCCGGCCGGCGGTGCGTCGTCGAACCACGCCATTCGCCAGGTCGGGTTCCGATCGAGCTCACGGACCAGGGGGCCGAGCATCGGCCACAGGGCGGCCGTGTCGTTGCCGAGCTCCTCCTCGGCTCGGATCGACGCCAGGAAGATCGGGGCGTGGGCGGCTGCCCCGGTCCGAGCGGCGACAGCCGGCGCCAGGCCGGCGACGTCGAGGTCGCCGACGTCCGGCCACTCGGCCGTCGGGGCCGGCGCCGAGAAGGCTTCCCAGGTCTGCCCGATGGCGGTGACGTGGTGCGCCGCATGTTGTTCGGCGGTCGACCGGTCGCCATCGGCGACCCGGTCGAGCAGCCGACGGCGGGCGAGCAGCTCCAAGGGCGCATGGAGCACGAACGAGTCGGCCGGGTCGGCCCGGGGAACGGCGAGGCGAGCGGCGACGTCCTGGACGAGCGATGCGATCATGCAGACCTGTCTACAATCTCAAGTATTGTTGAGGTCAACGCAGCGAGGTCAAGCGATCCACTCCTCTCGATCGGCGCCGTGGCGGAGCGGACGGGGCTGGCGGTCTCGGCCGTCCGCTTCTACGCCGACCAGGGGTTGGTCGAAGCCGAGCGGTCTGCGGCCGGCCATCGTCGGTTCCGGCGATCGGCGATCCGGCGGATCTCCTTCATCGTCGCGTGTCAGCGACTGGGCTACTCGCTCGGCGAGATCGGCGAGCGGTTGGCCGCGTTGCCCGAGGGGCGGGCGCCGACCGACGAGGACTGGGAGCGGCTGGCGACGGGGTTCCGGGCCGACCTCGACGAGCGCATCGCCGGACTGATCAGCCTGCGGGATCAGCTCTCGAGCTGCATCGGCTGCGGCTGCCTGTCGCTCGAGCGGTGCGCGCTCTACAACCCGGACGACGCCGCCACGACGCTGGGAGCGGGGCCCCGCTACCTGCTCGGCGACTCGTTCAGCGATCTCGACTCGCCTCGATGAGTCGGTCGAGCGCGCCGCTGGGGTCGTGCAGGCAGGGCGACACCTCGGTGACCGAGGGGAACGGGGGCGGTTCGGAGAAGCCGAAGCGGACGGCCGGACGGGGCGGGGCGAGGGCGCCGAGGTCGGCGCCGTCGAGCGCGGCCGTGGCGCTGCGCACGCGCCGCAGCCGTCTGGCCCGGTAGAGCTCCTCGACGCCGCTCGGGCTCACCCCGAACGTCTCCACACCGAGCAGGCGTCGAGCGATCGGGGCCTCGATCCGTTCGGTCACCCAGTCGGGTCGGGGTGGGAACGGGATCGCCCGCCCCAACCGGAGATCGATGGCGAGGCCGGCACCGCGGATCGACTGGTCCGCCGGGCCGCCGCCGATCGTCAGCGCCGGGTCGACGACCACCTCGTCGAAGGCGTAGACGGCCGTGATGAAGCGGCCGACGGCCTCATCGGCGACGACGAGGGTCCGCGTCCCGTCGGGCGCTGCCCACATGATGTCGACGAAGGGGCCGATCGGGCTCTCGGCCCACTCGCCGGTGACGATGCGATGCCGGGTCGCCTCGTCGTCGCCGAAGCCCACACCGGAGATGCGACCGACGAGGGCGTGCCTCAAGAGGCGACCGCCGCGTCGCGGGGCCCGTGGGTGGCGATCCGGCCCGGCACGTCGTGCCCGATGGCCGCGGCGAGGGCCGGGATGGCGGCGAGGAGGCCGCCGAGATCGACGCCGGTGTCGATGCCGCCGTCGGCCAGCACGTGGACCAGGTCCTCGGTCGCCAAGTTGCCACCGGCGCCGGCGGCGAACGGCGAGCCACCCAGACCGCCCAGGGCGGTGTCGAAGCGGGTGACCCCGGCCTCGATGGCCGTCCAGGCGTTGAGCAGGGCGGTGCCCCGGGTGTCGTGGAGGTGCAGACCGACGTCGACGCCGGTGTGGTGCAGCACGCGGTCGACCCGGGTGGGCGTGGCCATGCCGGTCGTGTCGGCCAGGGTGAAGCGGGCGGCGCCCACCGCGCTCAGCTGGGCGATCAGGTCGGGCACCGTGGCGGTCGGTTCGTCGCCGGTGTAGGGCGAGCCGAACACACACGAGATGACGACATCGACGTCGCGGCCGTCGGCGACCTCGACGATCGTGGCGATGTCGGCGACCGAGTCGGCGATCGAGCGGCGGATGTTCTTCTCGTTGTAGACCGGGCAGGCGGAGACGGTGACCGTCAGCGCGTCGACCCCGGCCTCGACCGCGAGCTGGGCCCCCTTCACGTTGGGGACGAGCCCCCAGTAGGTGACGTCGTCACGACGATCGATGCCGGCGAGCACGGCCGCCGGCTCGGCCATCTGGGGCACGGCCCGGGGCGACACGAACGACACCGCCTCGATGTGGGTCAGGCCGGCGGCGGCGAGGGCGTCGACGAGGGCGATGCGCGCCTCGAGCGGCACCGGTTCCTCTGACTGGAGGCCGTCGCGCGGGCCGACGTCGCGGATCTCGATCGTGGGAGCGACCATGGGGGAACGCTACCCGAGCTAGCGTCCGGCCATGATCATCGCAGCCGTCCGAGACACCGCCTACAACGTCGTCCTGATCCTGCACATCATCGCCGTCGTGGCGGCCTTCGCCCCAGCGATCGCCCACCCGGTGATGCTGGCCCAGGCCAAGGACCTCGATCCGGCGGCCCGTGATCAGGTCTTCGGCTTCATGGCTCGCAACAGCATGCGGATCTACGGATCGGCGCTGATCGTCGTCGGCCTGCTCGGGTTCGCGCTGTCGGGCATGTCGGGCGGCCTCTACTCGCTCGGCACGACCTGGGTCTGGGCCTCGATCATCGTCTGGGTCGCCATGGTCGGCGTGCTCCACGGCCTCCTCGTCCCGGCCGAGCGGGCGCTGGCGGGCGGCGACGAGAGCGCCGAGTCGAAGATCTCGGCCGGGGGCGCGGCCCTGACCGTGCTCTCGCTCGTCATCCTCTACCTGATGGTGTTCAAGCCCGGGATGTGACCGAGGTCTCGTGCTAGACCGGTCCGATGACCGCCGCCGCAGACACCCGATGGCTCGACGCCACCGCCCACGCCGAACTCTTCGCCTCCGGGGAGGCCAGCTCGGTCGAACTCGTGCAGGCGGCGATCGACCGGATCGAGGCGCTCGACGGGCCGATCAACGCCGTGGTGATCCGCTGGTTCGACGACGCCCTCGCCGAGGCCGCCGAGCACGATCGGCGGCGGGCCGACGGCGAACCTCTCGGGGCCTTCGCCGGGGTGCCGTTCCTCCTCAAGGACCTCTACGCCCCGATGGCGGGCAAGCCGATGACCAACGGCAACAAGGCGCTGGCCGAGGCGATGCCGATCTCGCCCGCCGACTCCAACCTGGTGGCCCGGTTCCGCGACGCCGGCCTCGTCACCCTCGGCCGCACCAACTCGCCCGAACTCGGCTCCCTCCCGGTGACCGAACCCGAGGCGTTCGGCCCGACCCGCAACCCGTGGCACCTCGACCACACTCCCGGCGGCTCGAGCGGCGGGTCGGCGGCCGCGGTCGCCGCCGGCATGGTGCCGTTCGCCAACGCCTCGGACGGTGGCGGCTCGATCCGGATCCCGGCCTCGTGCACCGGCCTGTTCGGGCTCAAGACCTCGCGGGGGCGGATCTCGCTCGGCCCGTTCCGTGACGAGGCCGGCCTCAGCGTGGAGTTCGCCCTCACCCGATCGGTGCGCGACGCGGCCCGCCTCCTCGACGCGGTCCACGGCCCCGGGGTCGGCGACGGCGTGGTCGCCCCGCCGCCCGAACGCCCCTACGTCGAGGAGCTCGGCGCCGATCCCGGCACGCTGCGCATCGGCATCCTCGATCACCACCCGGCCGGCCTGCCGGTCCACGACGATGCCGTCGCCGCCGTCCGCGACGCCGGGGCCCTGCTCGAGTCGTTGGGTCACCGCGTCGAGCCCGGGTTCCCGCCGGTGATGGCCGACGCCTCGTTCAGCGCCAAGTTCATCGCGATGTGGGGTGCCGGCATGAAGGCCGGCATCGACTCGCTCGGTCTGATGCTCGGCCGGGAGCTCACCGAGGACGAGGTCGAACCGGTCAACTGGGCCCAGGTCGAGTTCGTGAAGGGCATGTCGGCGATCGACTACTCGACCGCACTGGGGGCGGTGGCCGACTATCGCCGCCAGGTGCAGTCGTGGTGGGCCGACGGCTGGGACCTGTTGCTCACCCCGACGATCGCGGAACCGCCGCCCCGGATCGGCGAGCACGCCAACGATCCCGACAACCCGCTGGCGCCGCTGCTGCGGGCCGGGGAGTACGTGACGTTCACCCCGCCGTTCAACACGAGTGGGCAGCCGGCGATGAACCTGCCGCTGTGGTGGAACGAGGCCGGGCTGCCGGTCGGCGTGCAGCTGGTCGCCGCCTACGGCCGTGAGGACCTGCTGCTGCGGCTGGCGTCGCAGGTGGAGGCGGCCCGGCCGTGGTCGGGGAATAGGCCGGACATTTAGGGGTTACACCAGCCATGACCACCGTGAATCTGACCAAGGACACCTTCGAGGAGACCATCACCGGCGACGGTCTGGTCGTCCTCGACTTCTGGGCCGAGTGGTGTGGTCCGTGCCGCATGTTCGGCCCGATCTTCGAGGCGGCGTCGGAACAGCACCCCGACGCCGTGTTCGCCAAGATCGACACCGAGGCCGAGCAGGAACTCGCCGGCTCGCTCAACATCATGTCGATCCCGACCCTGATGGTCGCCCGCGACGGGATCATCCTGTTCTCCCAGCCCGGTGCCCTGCCGGCCGAGGCCCTCGAACAGCTGATCACCCAGGCCAAGGCCCTCGACATGGACGAGGTGCGCGCCGAGATCGCCGCCCAGCAGACGGCGGAGGCCTAGGCGGTCAGCTGCTCCTGGTCGCCGAGCCCGAGCTGCTCGACCGCAGCGTCACGGAGCTTGAACTTCTGGATCTTGCCCGTGACCGTCATCGGGAACTCCTCGGTCACGATCACGTAGCGGGGGACCTTGTAGTGCGCGATCTTGCCCGTGCAGAACTCCTTGACCTCCTCGGCGGTGAGGTCGGCGCCGTCCTCGGTCTGCACCCAGGCCGCCACCTCCTCGCCGTAGCGGGCGTCGGGCACGCCGATCACCTGGACGTCACGGATGCGTGGGTGGGAGTAGAGGAACTCCTCGATCTCGCGCGGGTAGACGTTCTCACCACCGCGGATGACCATGTCCTTGATGCGGCCGACGATGTTGGCGTAGCCCTCGTCGTCCATCACGGCCAGGTCGCCGGTGTGCATCCAGCCGTCGGCGTCGATGGCGTCCGCGGTCCGTTCCGGGTCGTTCCAGTATCCCTTCATCACCGAGTAGCCCCGGGTGCAGAACTCGCCCGACGTGCCCCGGGGCACGGTCTCGCCGGTCTCGGGGTCGACGATCTTGATCTCGACGTGGGGCAGCACCCGCCCGACGGTCCCGACCTTCTTCTCGAGCGGGTCGTCGGGTGAGGTCTGCGTCGAGACCGGCGACGTCTCGGTCATGCCGTAGGCGATGGTCACCTCGTCCATGTGCATCTGGTCGACGCACTGTTTCATCACCTCGATCGGACACGGCGAGCCGGCCATGATCCCGGTCCGCAGGCTGGAGAGGTCGTAGTCGGCGAACCCGGCCTCGCCGAGCTGGGCGATGAACATCGTCGGCACGCCGTAGAGCGACGTGCAGCGCTCGTTCGCAGTGGCCTCGAGGGTGGCGACCGGTTCGAACGAGGGAGCCGGGAACACCATGGCCGCGCCGTGGGTGAGGCAGCCGAGCACCCCCATCACCATGCCGAAGCAGTGGTAGAGGGGCACCGGGATGTTGACCCGGTCGGCCTCGGTGTAGTGGCAGGCCTCGCCGACGAAGAAGCCGTTGTTCAGGATGTTGCGGTGGGTGAGGGTGGCACCCTTCGGGTAGCCGGTCGTGCCGGAGGTGTACTGGATGTTGATCGCATCGTCGGCATCGAGACCGGCGGCGATCCCGGCCAGCTGCTCGGCGCTCACCTCGTCGGCCCGCGCGAGGAGCGCCGGCCAGTCGTCGGTGCCGATCCAGACCACCTGCTCGAGGTCGGGCAGGTCGCCCCGCACCTCCTCGATCATGCCGACGTAGTCGCTCGTCTTGAACGAGGTCGCGGCGACGAGGCCCTTGCAGCCCGATTGAGCGAGGGCGTACTGCACCTCGTGGGTGCGGTACGCCGGATTGATGCACACCATGATCACGCCGATGCGGGCGGTGGCGAGCTGGGTGGTCACCCACTCGACGTTGTTGGGCGACCAGATGCCGATGCGGTCGCCCTTGGTGAAGCCGGCGGCGAGGAGGGCGCGAGCGAGCCGGTCGACCTCGTCGCGGAGTTCGGCGTAGGTCCAGCGGACGTCCTGGAACGGCACGACGATGGCGTCGCGATCGCCGTGGGCGGCGGTGATGCGGTCGAGGCAGGCGCCGATGGTCTCGTCGAGCAGCGCCGGTGCGGTGGCGCCGACGGTGTGGCTGAGCGGGTGCGACATGGGTCACATGGTGCCACAGCGGCGCGGGCTAGC
>JBPEXC010000518.1:0-2398 GCA_052032035.1 Acidimicrobiales bacterium
ACCACCTCGGCGCCGGCCGCCACCGCGTGGGGGGCGGTCGTGACGTCGATCCCGCCGTCGACCTGGAGGCGGATGTCGCGGTCGCCGATCATCTCGCGCAGCTCGGCGATCTTGGGCTCGACGGTCGGGATGTACTTCTGGCCGCCGAATCCGGGATTGACGGTCATCGCCAGGATCAGGTCGACCTTGTCGAGCACGTGCTTCACGGTCTCGGCCGGTGTGGCCGGATTGAGGGCCACCCCCGACTTCACGCCGAGCTCGCGGATCGCTGACAGCGTCCGATCGAGATGCGTCGCCGCTTCGACGTGCACCGTCAGCTGGTCGGCCCCCGCCTTGGCGAACGACTCGAGGAACGGGTCGATCGGGTCGATCATCAGGTGGACGTCGACGAACTTGTCGGTCGCCGCCCGCACCGCCTTCACGACCGGCGGACCGATCGTGATGTTGGGCACGAAGTGGCCGTCCATCACGTCGACGTGCACCCACTCGGCCGCCGAGATGTCGGCGACCTCATCGGCCAGCCGACCGAAGTCGGAGGCGAGGATGCTGGGGGCGATGATCGGCGGGCTGGTCACGGGGGCTCCTCGGTCGGCGTTCCGGCCGGGAGGGTGGCGAACGCTCGACCACTGAGGATGACGGCTACCCCGTCGTTCCACAAGTCGCAGACCGATCGGAACGCTCCGCCGCCGCCCCGAGTCCGCCGACGAGGAACGACGTGCGCGGGGTCGCCCACCCATTCGAGGGGTCGTAGGCGGCGACCCGCACCGACGGGCCGTCCGTGTGGCGACCGAGCGCTCGGCGGCAGACGGCGAGCTGGACCATGAACCGAGGGGTGGAGCCGAGATCGACGGTTGCCGGTGCCCAGGCCTCCCATCCGGCCGCTCCGACACCCCGGGTCTCGATCACCACGGCGTTGCCCCGAGCGATGCAGCGCTCGACCACCGCGAGGATCTCGTCCTCGCTGAGGGTTGGTGCCACGGCGGTGGTCGCGCTCCCGTCCATGCCGCAACTCTCCCGTGTCGACGGTCGAAAGTAAACAACAATGTTCTGTCGGAGATCGAAAGGGAAACCTTCGGCTAGGGTCCGCCGATGCACGACGCCACGTTGAAGCAGCTGCGCTCGCTGTCGGCGGTCGCCCGGCAGGGGACCCTCGCAGGAGCGGCTCGGACCCTCCACGTGAGCGCCCCGGCCGTGGGGCAGCAGCTCCGCCTCCTCGAGCGCTCCGTCGGTCTCGAGCTCGTCGTCCGGACCCCCGGCGGCCTGCAGGTGACCGACGCCGGTGCCGCCGTCGTCGACGCCGCCCACGCGATCGAGGCGGAGCTGGCGACGCTCGGCCAGCGGCTGGACCGATTGGCGGCCGGCAGCGCCGGGCACGTCACGCTCGGCGCCGTGTCGACCGCCAAGTACTTCGCGCCCCACGTGCTCGCTGCGTTCTGGGCGCACCACCCCGACATCGAGGTCACGTTGCGGATCGGCAACCGACAGGAGACGATCGCCGCCCTCGAAGCGATGGAGGTCGACCTGTGCATCATGGGCCGCCCGCCGGCGCAGTTCGACCTGGCGACGGCCGAGATCGGTCGGCATCCCCACGTCGTCCTGGCCGCACCCGATCATCCGCTCGTCGGTGCGGTGGGGGTGCGGCCCGAGCGCCTCGCCGCCGAGACATTCCTCATCCGAGAGCAGGGCTCGGGCACCCGGACCCTGACCGAGGCGATGTTCGCCTCCCTCGGCCAGCCCCCGCGAATCGGAATGGAGATCTCGTCGAACGAGACGATCAAGCAGGCCGTGATGGCGGGACTCGGGCTCGCCCTCCTCTCGGCCGACACGGTGTCGGCAGAGATCACCGACGGGCGACTCGTCGTGCTCGACGTCGTCGGCACGCCGGTGTGGCGGAACTGGTTCGTGATCCGGCACCGCCATGCCTCGCCGTCGCCGGCGACGACGGCGCTCTGGGACTTCGTGGTCGACCGGTGCGCGGAATTCCTGCCCGGCCTCGAGGTGGTCTCGTGAGGTCGCTCGGCGTCAGCCGAGGACGCGGTACTCGATGCGGCGGTTCTCCTGCTGGAGTTCGGGCGTCGAGTCGTCGGCGTGGATCGGGCGACCCTCGCCGTAGCCGACGGCGGTCAACTGGTCCGCGGCGACACCGCGCTCGACGAGGGCGGTGACGACGGCGGAGGCTCTCGCCTCGGACAGGGCCTGGTTCGACACGTCGGAACCGCGGGTGTCGGTGTGGCCGCCGACCTCGACGAGCACGTCGGGGTTGGCGATCAACAGCTCGGCGGCGGCGTCGACGAACTCGACCGTCTCGGTCGTGATGACGGCCGTGCCGGAGTCGAACTGCACGGGGTCGAGTGCCAGCAGCGCAGCCTCGAGGTCGGAGCTCTCCTCGAGGGTGAAG
>JBPEXC010000519.1:0-4175 GCA_052032035.1 Acidimicrobiales bacterium
ATCGCCGATCGGCGATCTTCCGAGCGAGCTCGGTGGCCTCCTCGGTTCGGCCACGCCCCTCGCCCTGGTGTGCCCGGCCGACGGGTCGGGCGGCGACTCGGTCGTCACCCGCCGCGACACCGCCGGGGCGCCGCTCGCCGACGAGGTCGTCGACGCGGCCCGCGCCGTGCTCGCCGGCGGGGTCTCGCAGTCCTCGACGGTCGAGGTCGGCGGCGCCGAGTGGCTCGTGGCGTGCGCCATCCCCTCGCCCCGGGCGGTCGTCGTCGGGTCCGGACCGATGGCCGACGCCATCGTCGCCCAGGGGACGCTGCTCGGCTGGGCCACCGACACGATCGAGGAGCCCGACACCGTGGTCGAGTTCGTCGCCGGTGCCGGACCGGCCGACGCCGTCATCGTGTTGAGCCACGACCGCGCCGTCGACATCCCGATCCTCCACGCCGCGCTCACCTCGGCGATCGGCTACGTCGGGGCGATGGGTTCGCGTGGCACCCAGACCGCCCGCCGCAACCGACTCGTCGAGCTCGGCCACGACGACGCGGCGCTCGCCCGCATCCACGGGCCCGTCGGCCTCGACCTGGCGTCGCGCACCCCGGCCGAGACCGCGGTCGCGATCGTCGCCGAGTACCTGGCCAACCGGTCGGGGCGCACGCCGGCGAGCCTCGGCAGCGGCAGCGGCCCGATCAATCATTGATCCGAGCCCGGAACCGCCGACAGTGGAAGTGATGGCCATCGCCGCCGCGGGCCAGGTCGAGCCCACCGTCACCATGAGCCCCTACGGGTCGCCCCGTCGCACCCCCGACGGCTCGGTCGCCCGCGCCCGCGGGCTGGTCCGCGACGGAATCCGACGGTGGGGGATGGCGACCGCTCGCTGGCGGACCGAGCCCGACTACCTCGTCGTCGGCGCCAAACGGGGCGGCACCACGTCGCTCGCCCGCTGGCTGGTGGAGCACCCCGACGTCCTGCCGCTGTTCCCGGCCCGCGAGACCCGCAAGGGCGTCTACTACTTCGCCCCCAACTACGAGCGGGGCGCCCGCTGGTACCGGTCCCACTTCCCGACCCGCGCCGCGATGGCCGCCGAGGCTCGCCGCCGGGGCCGCCCCGTCGTCGTCGGCGAGGCCAGCCCCTACTACCTCCACCACCCCCACGCCCCGATCCGGGCCCGTCGGCTGGCGCCGGCGGCGCGGATCGTGATCCTGCTGCGCGACCCGGTCGAGCGGGCCCACTCCCACTGGACCGAGCGCACTCGGGCCGGGGTGGAGACCCTGTCGTTCGACGACGCAATCGCCGCCGAACCCGATCGACTCGGCACCGCAGAGGCCGACCTCGCCGCCGACCCGTCCCTCGTCCACTTCGGTCATCAGCACTTCGGCTACGCCGCCCAGAGTCGATACGGCGCCGCCGTCGCCCGCTGGCTGGCCGCCTATCCGGCCGAGCAGGTGCTCGTGGTGCGGAGCGAGGACCTCTACGCCGAGCCGCGCGCCGCCTATCACACGGTGCTCGACCACCTCGGCCTCCCCGAGCACGACCTCGCCGAGTTCGCGGCCCACAACCGACGCGGGCGCCGACCGGTCGACCCGTCCGTCCGGTGCCGCCTCGCCGGCGTGTTCGACGACGACATCGCCGAGCTCGAGTCGCTGCTCGGCCGGTCGATGCACTGGAGCCGATCATGACGACCGTGTTGTTCATCGGCGGCCTCGGCCGCTCCGGCACCACCCTGATCGAGAAGCTCCTCAACGAGGTGCCCGGCACCGTGTCGGTCGGCGAGACCCTCCACCTGTGGGAGCGGGGCGTGCGCGACCACGAACGCTGCGGCTGCGGGGAACCGTTCGCGGCCTGTCCCCGCTGGACGGCGATCGGCGAACGGGCCTTCGGCGGCTGGGACCAGGTCGACGTCGACGACCTGATCGACCTGCGCTGGCGCGAGGACCGGACCCGGGCGATCGGCTCGATCGTGCGGGCCCTGCGCTCCGGACTCGACGCCGACCAGGCTCGCTACGTCGACGCCCTCGGGGCCGTGCTCCGGGCCGCGGCCGAGGTGTCGGGGGCCGACGTGGTGCTCGACTCCTCCAAGCACCTGTCGACCGCCGCCCTGCTCGCCGCCGACCCCGACCTCGACGTGCGGGTGCTCCACGTGGTGCGCGACCCCCGCGGGGTGGCCTACTCGTGGACCAAGCAGGTGGCCCGCCCCGAGGCCGACGGCGACGACATGCCGACCTACTCGCCGGCCCGCACCGCGCTGCGCTGGGTCACCGACAACCTCGGGTTCGAGGCGCTCGGACGCCTCGGCGTGCCGGTCACCCGGCTCCGCTACGAGGACTTCCTCGCCGAACCCGACGCGTCGCTGCGGCTCGTACTGCGGACCGCCGGGCTCGATGTCGACGCCCTCGACGCCGCAGGCGCCCTCGGCTTCCTCGACGGTCGCACCGCCCACGTGGAGCGGCCGATGCACTCGATCGCCGGCAACCCGATGCGGTTCGGCGGCGACGACCTCGTGCTGCGCCTCGACGACGCCTGGCAGACGAAGCTGGGGGCGCGCGACCGGCGGATCGTCACGACGATCACCCGCCCGGTGCTGGGCCGGTTCGGCTACCGCCCGAACCCGACCACCCGCCCGCCGGCGCACTGAACGCCCTCGGCGGCCAGGGCTCGGGCGTGACGGGCCGGGTCGTGGGGCAGGAGCCGACCGTTGGCCGCCACCACCCGCCACCACGGCAGGTCGTCGACGCGACGCAGCACCCCGCCGACGGCGCGCGCCGCCCCGGGGAACCCGGCCTCGGCGGCCACCTCGCCGTAGCTCAGCACGTCGCCCGGTTCGGTGGTGGCGAGCACGCGCACGACCGCCGCCTCGAACTCGGTCAGGCCGTCACCCTCGTCGGTCGGCACGGCTCCGACCCTTCAGTCGTTGGCGGCCCACCACGCATCGAGGCGCTCGTGGAGCTCCTCGATCGGCAGGTCGCCGTCGGCGCGCTTGGCCTCGAGCAGGAACGCCAGGGCCTTGCCCACCTTCGGGCCGCCCGAGACGCCATAGCGGTCCATCACGGCCCGGCCGTCGATCTGTGGTCGCTCCGCCGCTTCGGCGTCGGCGCGGGCGAGGTCGACGATGCGCTCCTCGAGCTCGTCGATCAGGCGATGCAGCCGCTGCTCCTTGGCTCGGTTGCGGGTGGTGCAGTCGCTGCGCACGAGCTCGTTGAGCAGGCCGAGCAGGTGGCCGGCGTCGCGGGCGTAACGACGCACCGCGGCGTCGCTCCAGCCGTCGCCGTAGCCCTTGAACCGGCCCGACAGCCGCACCAGCTCGGTGACGTCGCGGACCACGTCGTCGTCGTAGCCGAGCTGACGGAGCCGCTTGCGGGTCATCTTGGCCCCGACCGCTTCGTGGTGCCGGAACGTCACGCCGCCGTGCTCGAAGGAGCGCGTGGCCGGCTTGCCGATGTCGTGGAACAGCGCAGCGAGGCGCAAGCGCAGATCGGACCGGGTCTTGGCGACGACGGCGATCGTGTGGGCGAGCACGTCCTTGTGGCGATGGATCGGGTCCTGCTCGAGGCGCAGGGCCGGGAGTTCGGGGATGATCGCCTCGGCCTCACCGCGGTCGCACATCGCCCACAGCGTGTCGGTCGGGTCGTCGGGCAGGAGCGCCGCCTCCAGCCGATCTCGTGCGTCCTCCGGACTCATGGACGGCAAACCTAGCGGTCCTCGGCGAGCCTGAGGACGAGATCTCCGGCGGCGTCGAGGACGAGCCGGGCGTCGGCGCCGTCGTCGCTGTCGAGGTCGTTGACCACCCGGCCGCCCGCGGTGGCGGCGACGAGGTAGTCACCCTCGGGCACCGCCACGTCGACGTCGTCGCCGGCGAGCACCAGGGAGTCGGGGGCGACGTCGAAGGTGAGCGACACGTCGCCGGTCGACGAGACGTCGAGGGCGGTGGCGGTGAGCCCGAAGCCGTCGATCCTTCCGCCGCTCACCACCCGCGCCGAGCCCGACACCGGACCGAGGGCGACGGTGCCGTCGGCCGCCAGGACCGCCAGCGAGCCGTCGAACCGGGTGACGGTCACGTCGTCCTCGGCGATCACCACCACCTCGGCGCCGGGGCGGACCGTGATCTCGACCGCGGCACGACACGGGCCGAGACCGGCGCACCGCACCCGCAGCACCGACCGACCACCCTCGAGCGACGTGGCCAC
>JBPEXC010000052.1:0-4030 GCA_052032035.1 Acidimicrobiales bacterium
GTCTGCTGGTAGTGCTCGAGCATCATCAGGTGGTTCTCGCGGCCGATGCCGGAGCCCTTGTAGCCGCCGAAGGCGGCGTGGGCCGGGTAGGCGTGGTAGCAGTTCGTCCAGACGCGACCGGCCTGGATCGCCCGACCGAGGCGGTAGGCGGCGTTGCCGTCACGGGTCCACACCCCGGCCCCGAGTCCGTACAGCGTGTCGTTGGCGACGCGCACCGCCTCGGCCTCGGAGGAGAAGGTGGTGACCGCCACGACCGGGCCGAAGATCTCCTCCTGGAACACCCGCATCGAGTTGTCGCCCTCGAGCACGGTCGGCTCGACGTAGTAGCCGGCCTCGGCACCGTCGACGCTGCGCTGGTTGCCGCCGGCGAGGACCTTGGCGCCCTCGGCCTTGCCGATCTCGATGTAGCTGAGGATCTTCTCGAGCTGATCGTTGGAGGCCTGGGCCCCGATCATCGTGGCGGGGTCGAGCGGGTTGCCGGCGACGATCGCTTCGACCCGCTCGAGCACCTTGGCCATGAAGGCGTCGTAGATCGACTCGTGGATCAGGGCTCGGCTCGGGCAGGTGCACACCTCGCCTTGGTTGAGGGCGAACATCACGAACCCCTCGATCGCCTTGTCGAGGAAGTCGTCGTCGGCGTCCATCACGTCGGGCATGAAGATGTTCGGGCTCTTGCCGCCGAGCTCGAGGGTGACGGGGATGATGTTCTCCGAGGCGTACTGCATGATCAGGCGGCCCGTGGTGGTCTCGCCGGTGAAGGCGACCTTCGCCACCCGGTTCGACGACGCCAGCGGCTTGCCGGCCTCCACGCCGAATCCGTTGACGATGTTGAGCACGCCGGCCGGGAGCAGGTCCTCGATCAGCTCGGCGACGACCAGGATCGAGATCGGGGTCTGCTCGGCGGGCTTGAGCACCACACAGTTGCCCGCCGCCAGCGCCGGCGCCAGCTTCCAGGCGGCCATCAGGATCGGGAAGTTCCACGGGATGATCTGCGCGACCACGCCGAGGGGCTCGTGGTAGTGGTAGGCGACCGTGTCGTCGTCGATCGGCGAGATGCCGCCCTCCTGGGCCCGGAGGACGCCGGCGAAGTAGCGGAAGTGGTCGACGGCGAGGGGGAGGTCGGCGGCGAGCGTCTCCCGCACCGGCTTGCCGTTCTCCCACGTCTCGACGACGGCGAGCATCTCGAGGTTCTGTTCGATGCGATCGGCGATCTTGAGCAGGATGTTGGAACGCTCGGTCGGGCTGGTGGCGGCCCAGCCGTCCTTGGCGGCGTGCGCCGCATCGAGGGCGAGCTCGATGTCGTCGGCCTGCGAGCGGGCCACCTGACAGAACGCCTCACCGGTGACCGGGGTGATGTTGTCGAAGTACTCACCGCCGACGGGGGCGATCCACTTGCCGCCGATCAGGTTGTCGTACCGATCCTTGAACTGGATCGGGCTCTGCTCGCTGCCCGGGTTCGGAAAAACCATCGTGCTCCCCTTGGTTCCGCTGCACTCGACCCGTTGCCGAGTGACATCGGTAACAGTGGCGGAGCCAAGGTTGGGAAAAGGTTGGCGGCGGTGGGGGACGAAGGTCCGGGGGACACCGGTTCGCACTCACTAGGCTCCCTCCCGTGTCCAAGGTCTTGACGAATCTGCCCGGCGGCGAACGAGTCGGCATCGCGTTCTCCGGGGGGCTCGACACCTCGGTCGCGGTTGCCTGGATGCGTGAGCACGGGGCCGTGCCCTGCTGCTACACCGCCGATCTCGGTCAGTACGACGAGGACGACATCGAGTCGATCCCCGGTCGCGCCACCGAGTACGGCGCCGAGCTCTCCCGCCTGATCGACTGCCGGGCGCCCCTGGTGGAGGAGGGCCTCGTCGCCATCACCACCGGCGCCTTCCACATCCGCAGCGGTGGTCGGGCCTACTTCAACACCACGCCGCTCGGCCGGGCCGTCACCGGCACCCTGCTGGTGCGGGCGATGTTCGAGGACGACGTCTCGATCTGGGGCGACGGCTCCACCTACAAGGGCAACGACATCGAGCGCTTCTACCGCTACGGGCTGCTCGCCAACCCGGCGCTGCGCATCTACAAGCCGTGGCTCGACCCCGAGTTCGTCGACGAGCTCGGCGGCCGGGCGGAGATGTCGGAGTGGCTCACCGCTCGCGACCTGCCGTACCGGGCCAGCATGGAGAAGGCCTACTCGACCGACGCCAACATCTGGGGCGCCACCCACGAGGCCAAGAAGCTCGAGGACCTCGACGCGTCGATGGAGATCGTCGAGCCGATCATGGGTGTGAAGCACTGGGATCCCGAGGTCGAGATCGCGCCCGAGGACGTCACCGTCACCTTCGAACAGGGTCGCCCCGTCGCCCTCAACGGCGTCCGCTTCGACGACGACGTCGCCCTGGTCCTCGAGGCCAACGCCATCGGCGGCCGCCACGGCCTCGGCATGAGCGACCAGATCGAGAACCGCATCATCGAGGCCAAGAGCCGCGGCATCTACGAGGCGCCCGGCATGGCCCTCCTGTTCACCGCCTACGAGCGCCTGGTCAACGCGATCCACAACGAGGACACCGTCGCCGCCTACCACAACGACGGACGCCGTCTCGGACGTCTCCTCTACGAGGGCCGCTGGTTCGACCCCCAGGCCCTGATGCTGCGCGAGAGCCTCCAGCGCTGGGTGGGGTCGGCCGTCACCGGCGAGGTCGTCCTGCGACTCCGCCGCGGTGAGGACTACACGATCCTCGACACCACCGGCCCCAACCTCACCTACGCCCCGGAGCGGCTGTCGATGGAGCGGGTCGAGAACCAGGCGTTCGGCCCCCTCGACCGCATCGGGCAGCTGACGATGCGCAACCTCGACATCGCCGACACCCGTGCCAAGCTCGAGCTCTACGCCCAGCAGGGTCAGCTCGACGCCCACGCCGACCTCGTCGGCGAACTCGAGGCCGGCAAGGCCGATGCGATCTCTGCCGGCGCCGACGGCGACGCCGACCTCGACGACTCCGTCGAGCGGGCGGCCATGGACGCCGGCACCGACTGAGCCGGCACGCACCTGAGCCGGCACTGACTGAGCCAACACTGCCTGAGCAAGAGAGAACGCCGTTCACTTCCAGCGCCGACCCCTTCCGGCCCAGAAGTGACATTTGCTACAGTTGGTCGCCGTGGGTATTGACGTGCTCCGCCGCCGTCGACAGGTCGACGATGCGCGCCGCAAGTTCGACGGGCTGCGCGTGGTGTCGCCGGAGCTGCTCGCGCCCGATGTCGGCGACTCGTGGCGGCGCTGCGCGTCGAGCCTCCCGGTCCGCCACACCGCCCCGGTCGACCTGCCCGACCACTCCGAGCGGTGGGAGGCATCGGCGATCCGGCGGGCCGCCCCCGCCATCGTCGACGAGCTGTCCCAGCTCGCCGTCAGCGAGGACTACATCGCCGCCATCACCGACGACGCCGGCCACATCATCTGGAGCGCCGCCGGCCGTTCGATGACCCGTCTCGCCGACGAGGTCAACTTCGTGCGGGGCGCCAACTGGCACGAGGACGTCGCTGGCACCAACGCCCCCGGCCTCGCCCTGCGCACCGGTCGGTCGGCCACGGTGTTCGCCGCCGAGCACTGGTCGGAGACCGTGCGCGAATGGGTCTGCTACGCGGCCCCGGTGCGGGGGCCGTCGGGCCGTGTGATCGGTGTGCTCGACCTGTCCACGCTGTGGCGCAAGGCGTCGCCGTTCGCCCACACGACGGTGAGCGCCATGGCTCGACTCGTCGAACAGCAGTTGGCGGCCGAACGACCGGCCGCCGCCCTCGAGGTGCGCGTGCTCGGCGAGCCGTCGGTGCGCCTCCACGGCACCCCCGTCAAGCTTTCGCAACGCCAGTTCGAGATCCTCGCGATCCTGCTCCACCGGGGCTCGTGCCGCCTCGGCGAACTCCACGATCTGCTCTACGGCGATCGTCCCGTGTCGACGAGCACGCTCAAGGCCGAGATCTCCCACCTACGCCACGCCCTCGACGGCGCCATCGCGTCGCGGCCCTATCGAGTCGAGGTCGACGC
>JBPEXC010000520.1:0-4359 GCA_052032035.1 Acidimicrobiales bacterium
CCGGCCACGAGGGTGGGACCGCGCTGGTCACCAGCCTCTCGGTCGTGCGTGCCGCCACCGTCGCTCCCGCCCCGTCGATCACCCTGGTGAAGGGCGACCAGCGGGTGGCGGCGACCCTCCACACCTGGGACGAGGGCAACGACCTCGCCCTCGTCGTCACCGACGCCGAACTGCCGCCGCTCACCCTCGCCACCGACGCCCAGCTGCGCGACGCGGTCGGACGTCGGGTGTTCGCCGTGGGCGGGTTCGGTGGCCAGGGTGCCACCGCCGTGCCCGGCGCCTACGTCGACGTCTCCGACCTCGGGCTGCAGCACACCGTGCCGATCGGCTCGGCGTTCGCCGGGGGACCGCTCGTCACCGGCGACGGGCTGGTCGTCGGGGTGTCGTCGCTCGCCTACCGCCCGCTCGGCGTCGACCCCGGTCAGGTCGGACAGGCACCGGCGGCGACGGCGATCTGCGGCATCGTGCTCGCCTGCGGCTGACGGTCGTCACAGCCGCAACCATCATGATTCGCCGGGGGCTGCCGATAGGAGCCCATGGCGCTCACCGTGCCCGTCGTCGACGACGAGCTCCCCGACTACGGCCCCCTCGTCCTGGGCTCGCTCAACGCTGCGGGCGTGGTGCTCGGCGGCAACGCCGTCGCCACCGTCCTCACGGCCAACGTGGTGTCGGTGACCACCGAGATCCGGTTCCTGTGGTCGATCGTCCCCTACGTCGCCCTGGTGGCCGAACCGGATCGGTTCGCCACGGTCACCACGCTCGCCACCACGATCGGCGCCGTCGCGCTCGCCGGCTGGCTGCTCGTGTCGTCGATGCGTGACTCGCTCGACCCCCTCCAGCGCGCCGGGCGTCTCTCGGCGCTCCCGATGGCGGCGGCCATGCTCGCCATCCAGTGGAGCCGCCTCGTGGCGGTCGACGCCCTCGGCGCCGAGGGCGTGTGGTTGCTCGCCTCGACCGCCCTGCTCGCCGTGGCCGGCGCCGTCGCCGTGCGCTCGGTTCGCTCCGCGTTCCCCGCCGGGGACGACCGTGCTGCGGATGACCGTGCTGCCCAGGACCGTGCTGCCCAGGACCGTGCCGCAGACGACGCAGCAGCGCCCGTCGCTGCTGCCCGCGGCGACCGCTCCGTCGCTCCGACCCCTACCGGCGGCTTCCGCCGCAACCTGCGATCCACACCACCCACTCAGGAGGCTCCCCGATGATCTTCGGGCGTCTGTCCCGCCGGGCCGCCATGGCCACCGTCGCCACCCTCGTGGTCGCCACTCCCGCCATGGCGGGGCTGGTGATCCAGCAGCAGATGCAGGCCGACATCACCAGCGCCGAAGGCTGCTTCTCGAAGGTCGCGGGCGCCGATGACGGGGTGTTCACCGGGGCCACGGCCACCTCGCCGTTGGGCGGGTTCAGCGACGACCCGGCGGCCGACACCGTCGAGATCGATGGGGTGAACCTGCTCGAGGCCGGGCTCGAGGTGCGAGGCATGCGCGGCTCCCGGGTCGTCTACACCGACCTCGTCCGCTTCCGGAACGAGTGCGACATCGCCCTCGACGTCACCCTCGTCGCCGACGCCACCGTCGGCACCGGCGACTGGATCGATCGCTCGGCCCGCATCTACCTGTCGTCGACGCCCCAGGCGATCGGCGCCGGTGGTGACCTCGGTCGACCCGGCACGCCCGGCGGTGCCTGGGACCCCACCCCGATCATCGTCGAGGCCGACTCCGGTGCCATCCCGGTGACCAACGCCCGCACGGGCACCGTCACCCTGCCCCCCGGTCAGGAACTGCGAGGGGCGATCACGATCTCGGCCGGTGTCGACTCCGCCGACGGCTCGATCGGAACCGTGAACTGGGTGGTCGAGGCCACCCACACCACCGGCTGACCCGACCGGGCGCCGATCAGTCGCCGGAGCCGCGACCGAGCACCAGCAGTGCGGCGAGGCCGGCGGCGGCCTTGCCGAAGCTGAGCGGCTCGGTCGGCACCCGCACGACCTTCTTGTCGACCTTCTCCGGCGCCACGCCGGTGGCCCGATAGCCCTCGAGGATCGAGTTGGTCTCGGCCCCGAGCACCACGGCCAGCGTGGCGAGCTGGAGGAAGATGATCAACGCCGCCACGGTCCCCAGGATCCCGTAGGAGGCCGGCATCGCGCCCGCGAACCGGAAGTACATCGAGAAGGCGAACGCGAAGAGCAGGAACAGCAGGGTGCCGACCGCGGCGCCCGGGTTGATCCACTTCGTCTTCGGCGCCCGGTCCGGGGCGTAGCGGTAGAGCACGGTGAGGCCGAACACCATCGCCAGGAACGCCACCGGGTAGGCGAGGATCGTCACGGCGGTCGAGGCGGCGTCGCTCAGGCCGACCGTCGACGCCAGGGCCGGCACGGCACCGAGCAGGAAACTGAGCAGCACCACGCCGACGATGGCGCCGGCCGTGAGCAGATAGGCGAGCCCCCGGACCTGCCAGCCCTTGCGATTCTCCTCGGCCTCGTAGGCAAGGGTGACGGTCGACATCAGCTTCTGCACGGCGCCCGAGGCCGAGAACAGCGCCAGCAGGATGCCGATCGTCAGCGCGATGTAGCCCGAGTCCTTCGCCTCGGCCGCCGCCGACTCGACCTGGCTCCGGAGGAGCTCGGCGGTGTCCTGGTCCTCGATGTTCTCGGTGAGGTCGGCGATCTGGGTCGCCACGTCCTCTGGCGGGGTGATGATCGAGTAGGTCGACACCAGGGCGATCATCGTCGGCGCCAGGGCCAGCAGGCCGTAGAACGCGATACCGGCCGCGATCACCACGAGGTTGTGCTTCTTGAGCCGCTTCGGCAGCTCCTTGGCCACGGCGATCGCGCCGAGCTTGGCGGCCTCCACCTCGTCGTCGAGGCCGTCTGAGAGATCGATCGTGGTCATCGCCCGTCCTGTGGTGTCGCGGTGTGCGTGCGCGCAGGTGTCCCTACTCGTCGTCCCCCTCGGGGGACTCGTAGTCGAGAATATGGGCGCCGGTGCGGTCCCGCGTGCGATCGCCGAGATCCACCTCGACCTGCTTCGCCACGAACTTGCGCTGGGGGAAGTTGAGGCGATCGACCACCACTGCGATCAGGCCGAGCACGAGGGCGCCGGCGCACAGCAGGAGGATCTGGTTGGTGGTCATCGAGGTGGTCTCCGGGCGGTCGCAGGGTGGAGGACGCCGGTCAGTCGCCGACCAACGCCTCGCTCAACTCTGCCCATTGTGCCGAAGGAATCGCGGTCGGGTCGGCACCGAGCACCTGGACGCAGACGTGATCGGCCCCGCCGTCGTGGTGGGCCTGCACCCGGGCCTCGATGTCGTCGATCGATCCCCACGCCACGATGGCGTCGACGACACGATCGTCGGCCCCGGTGATCTCCTCCTCGGTGAATCCGAGCCGCTTGAGGTTGTTGGCGTAGTTGGGGAGGCCGAGGTAGATCTCCATGTGCTGGCGGGCGATCGCCCGGGCCTCGGTCGGGTCCTCCGACAACACGACCATCTGCTCGACCGCCAGGAGCTTGTCGGGGCCGATGGCCTCGCGGGCGATCGGCGTGTGCTCGACCGGCACGAAGTAGGGGTGGGCGCCGTCCGCGTGGCTGGCCGACAGCTCCAGCATCTTCGGGCCGAGCGCGGCCAGCACTCGGGTCGGCTCCTGGGCCGGGGCCGGCGCCCGGTACATGCTCTTGTCCATCTGCTCGAGATAGGCCTTCATCGTCGACAGCGGCTTGGAGTAGTCGTGCTTGCGGACCCACTCGGTGATCGTGTGGTGGCTGACGCCGAGGCCGAGGACGAAGCGTCCGTCGTGGGCCTCGTTGAGGCTCATCGTGGCGCTCTGGGTGCTCATCGGGTCGCGTGCCCAGATCGAGGCGATGCCGGTGGCGACCTTGATGCGGCTGGTGGCGCCGAGCAGGGTGCCGGCCGACACGAACGGGTGGCGCGACACGGTCTCGGGAATCCACACACAACCCCAGCCCTGCTCCTCGAGCTCGGCCACGGCCTCCCGCACCCGGCCGGCCGGGTGGGCGTCGAACACGCCCTGCCAGATCCCGACCCGACCGAGGTCGGCCTTGGGGAAGGAACGGGGGGCGTTTGCATCAGGGGAATCGCTCATCGCGGTCACGCTAGTCACACCGTGCGTTGCAGGACCAAGACGTGGGAGGCGACGAGGCGGTCGCTCCAGCCCGCCTTGTAGTCCATGTCCATGCCGAGGTCGTAGGTGCGGACCCCCTCCTCGGCGAGGGCGTCGACCGCTCGCCATTGCAACAGGTGACCCAGCGAGAGCGCGGCGGCGTCGGCGACGTAGCTGAGCTGGAGGCCCCGATAGGTGGCGCCGCGCACCCCGCCGAGGATGAACGCGAGGTCGCGGCCGTCGGGGCC
>JBPEXC010000521.1:0-4324 GCA_052032035.1 Acidimicrobiales bacterium
ATCGTCGTGCTCGAGGCCATGAAGATGGAGAACAACGTGACGGCCGAGAAGGCCGGCACCATCAAGGAGATCAAGGTGGCCGCAGGCGACGCCGTCGGCGGCGGCGACGTGGTCGCCACCATCGAGTAGCCACCCCGTCGTCCACCACTCGTTGCGCTCAGGGCCGCCGGCGGCTCTGAGCGCAACCTGTTGGTGCTCCAGATGCGGCCTCCTCGGTGGCCTCGCCTACTCGGCGGCTTCGGAGAGGACCTCGGCCAGGGCCGGGTGCACGAAGAGCGACTCGACCATGTCGTTGACGGTCAGGCCGGCGGTGACCGCGAGCGAGAGTACCGAGATCAACTCGGCGGCGTGGCGGCCCACGATGGACCCGCCGAGCACGACGCCGGTCGCCGGGTCGGACACGATCTTCACGAAGCCGCGCGGGTCGTTGTTGATCTGGGCCTTGGCCGACACCGAGAACGGCACCTTGGTCACCCGGACCTTGCGCCCCGACGCGAACGCGTCGGCCTCGGCGAGGCCGACATCGGCGATCTCGGGGTCGGTGAAGATGGCGGACGCCGCCTTGTCGTAGTCGAGGTGGCGGTGGGGTCCGGCGTGCAGCCCCATGGCGTGCTCGGCGATCTTGCGACCCTGCATCGAGGCCACCGACGCCAAGGGCAGCTTGCCCGAAAGGTCGCCGGCGGCGTAGATGCCCGGCACGTTGGTCAGGCAGTTGTGATCGACCTTGACGTAGCCCCACTCCGACTCGACACCAGCCTCCTCGAGGCCGAGGTGCTCGGAGTTGGGGATCGAACCGATCGCCATCAGGACGTGCGAGCCGGCGATGGCGCGACCGTCGTCGCAGCGCAGCACGACCCCGTCGTCGGTGACGTCGATGCCCTCCGCTCGGGCGCCCATCACGAGCTTGACGCCACGGTCGAGGAAGCTCTGTTCGAGCACGCCCGCCACCTCGGGGTCCTTGCCGGGCAGGACCTGGTTGCGGCTGACGATCAGGGTCACCTTCGACCCGAACGAGCTGAACATGTGGACGAACTCCACACCGGTCACGCCGGAGCCGACCACGATCAGGTGCTCGGGCAGCTCGGGCGGCGGGTAGGCGTGGCGGGTCGACAGCACGCGCACCCCGTCGATCGGCGCCCAGTCGGGCAGCCGCGGACGCGAGCCGGTCGACAGCAGGATCACGTCGGCCTCGAGCTCGTGGGTCCGGCCGTCCTTGCCCTCGGCGACCACGAGATTCGGGCCGGCCAGACGGCCGGTGCCCTCGATGATCCGCACGCCCTGGCTCTCCAGCAGGCTCGACACCGAGTTCTCGAGGTGGTCCTCGATCTGCACGATCCGTTCCCGGAGCGCCTCGAAGTCGAGTTGGACGTCGACGGTGGCGAGGCCCATGTCGGCCGCCGCCTTCATCATCGACATGGCGCCACCCGTGGCGATCATCGCCTTGGAGGGGATGCAGTCGAGCAGGTTCGCGGCGCCGCCGACGATGTCCTTCTCGATGAGGGTCACCTCGGCCCCCATCCGCGCGGCGTGGGTGGCGCAGGTCGTGCCGCCGGGGCCTCCGCCGATGATGACGAACCGCTTCTTCTCTCCTGGCATGGTCTGACCCTACTGTCGACGGCGGCGCTCGGGTTCCACCTGCGCGGCTGGTGGTCGTGGTGGTTGGTCACAACCCGATCCCCGTGGCGAACGCCGGGGTCGGACGGTCACGAGTTGCGTGTCCGGTACTCGTTGGAGACGACGAGCTCGACCGCCAGGTCGAGGTCGCGGATCTCGAGCAGCCGGCTGGCCCAGAACGCCGCACCGTCGGCGTCGGGCGAGCGGTCGAGGAGCCGGGCGTAGAGGTCGGCGACCCGACGCTGGCGACCCTCGGGCGACTCGTAGACCTCGGCCACCAGCGAGGTGCGTGCTGCGCCACCGGCGAGGCGGGCGAGGGCGGCGTCACGGCCGGCGGCATCGACGGGCCGACCGAGCACCGCCCGGTAGACGGCGTCGAGCCAGGCCCCGTCGTCGGCGAACCCGGATCGATACTCATCCGAGCCGTAGAAGTGGGCGGTCACGCTCGCCATGCGCTCACCCGCCCGCACCCGGTCGGCCCAGAAGGTGAGGCCGCCGCGATCGGGCTCACGCCCGAGCGTCGTGCGGTAGAGCTGGGCGACCGTCGAGGAGATCCAGGCGTCGCCGTTGGCGAGCTCGTCGGCCAACTCGACGTGGGTCAGCTGTTCGGCGCGGGCCCGTTCGGCTGCGGTCGGCGCCCGGAACGCCAGGTCGCGGTAGACGGCGTCGATCAGCGACGCCCCCGCCGAAGCGACCGGCTCGCGGGCACTGGTCTGGTTGGCGCCGCCGAGGGCGTCGGCCCCGAAGAACGTCGTGGTCCACCGATACGAGGTCGTCCGGCCGTCGGCGACGACGCCGTCGATCCGGACGTCGAAGCTCTTCTCGCCGCTCGTCGCCGGCTTGGCCGATGCCGGCAGGTCGAAGACGAGCGCACTGCCGGGCTGGCCGCCGCCGTTGGTCCGGTGGGTGGACACGGCGATCGCAGTGCCGCCGCTCGACACGCTCACCGTCGCCTGCGACACGTCGCCGTCGACGAGCAGGGACCAACGCGAGGTCCACAGCCCCACCGGGGTGTCACCGGCCGGTGGCCAGGCCACCGGCGTGGGGAAGTCGGCGCCGCCGTCGGTGGTGACGGCGAGGGCGTGCCAGTCACCGGGCTGGGCGCCGACACCGATCGTGACGGCGCTGTCGACCAGCAGCCAGCGGCGGTGCGGCACACCGACGTTGACCGGGTGGGGGTCGTGCACGTAGCCCGACAGGGCTCGCGACGACCGATGGAGCAGGCTGAGGCTGTTGGCCGAGGATGCACCGACCAGGGTCGCCTTGTAGCACGCCGAGCCCGGGTCGTCGTCGTGGGCGAGCCGATTGTTGGCGGCGGTCCAGACGCTCGCCCGTTGGGCGATCTCGTGGTCGCCGGGGCTCCAGACGACGGCGCCGACCCCGGCGAAGCGACGGAAGGCGTTGACCCTGGCGAGCTGATCGACGGCGAAGTCGTTCGACACGGTGCCGGCCACGCACGAGGCGGGATCGCCGCTCGACCCGTTGGCCGGGGGCGCCGCCCGCAGCGTCGAGTCCCACAGGGCGTGCGACTCGGCTCGACCCATCGAGTGGGATGACACCACGACGGTGCGGGCGCCGAGCACCTCGGGTCCGCCGGCCGGCTGCACGAGGGTGAGGACACCGGCGACGACCGCCAGCATCGCCGCCATGGCCACCAGCTGCCGCATCCAGGTCGGGACGCCGGGGCGGGGAACGGGAGGGGACGTCACCTTCTCACTGTCGGCCGAACCGGCTCGAATGTGACCGTGGTCGGCACAGGGGAGGCGGCGACCGCGGGGCCGAGCGGTCAGGCGCCGCCAAGACCTCGGTAGACGTCGACGAGGCCGCGCGCCGTGGACGCCCACGAGAACCGTCGCGCTCGCCGGCGCCCGGCCGCCACGAGCCCGGCGGCCGCGTCGCCGTCGTCGAGCACGGCCGCCATCGCCGCCGCCAGGGCGTCGGTGTCGCTCGGCGGCACGAGCACGGCGGCGTCGGCGCACACCTCGGGCACCGAGCCACCCGCCACTGCGACCACGGGCGCACCGGCCGCCATCGCCTCGAGGGGAACGATGCCGAACCCCTCGTAGGTGGCCGACGAGACCACGAGGGCGGCGTCGTGCAACAGCGACGACTTCTCCTCGGCCGACACGTGGCCGAGGAGACGGATCCGGTCCCGATGACCGCTCGCGTCGATCGCCGCGTCGAGGGCCTCGCTCCCCCACCCCGGCCCGCCGGCGATGGCGAGCGCCAGTCCGGGGCGATCCCCGGCGATGGCGTCGAAGGCGGCGACGAGTCGTGGGTAGTCCTTGCGGGGCTCGACCGAGCCGACCGCGAGGACGAACCGCTCGACGCCCGGTCCGTCGGCGGCGACCTCTCGGAGACCGGCGCCGGGCACGGCCGGCGGCAGGGTGTCGGCGGCGAGGTGGACGGTGTGGATCCGATCGCGCGCCACCCCGAGATCGGCGGCGATCTCGTCGGCGACGAACCCCGAGATCGTGTGGATGTGGGCCCCGCGAGCCAGGGCGCGCTCGACGAGGCGGGGGTAGGCGCGACTCGTCGGGGTGACCCGTTCGGGGTCGCGCCACGCCGACAGATCGTGCACGCTCACCAGCTGCGCGGCCCGGCGCGCCGGCGGGACGACGTAGTTGGTGCCGTGCACGACGTCGACGGCGCCGGTGAGCCACTCGACGGGCGGCAGGTCGATGCGCTCCCAAGCGGCCCGCAGCAGGCG
>JBPEXC010000522.1:0-1696 GCA_052032035.1 Acidimicrobiales bacterium
CGCCCTGATCGTGGTGCGAGCCGTCGATCTGGGCTCCGGCGACGGGGCCCTGCGCGCCGACCATCGCCGCGCCGGCGCCCTCCTGGCCCGCTCGGTCGAGTCGGGGTGTCCGGTCGGTCAGCTCGCCGACGACGTGTTCGCCCTGGCCGTCGTCGGGGCGGCGGCGCCCGACGCCGATGTGATCGCCGGTCGGCTCGAGCTCGCGGTCGGCGAGCTCCGGGCGCTCGACCCAGCGTTCGCCGACCTCACCGTGGCGGTCGCCGTGGTCGACATCACCGGCTACGACGTGCACGATCCGACCACGCTGTTCGAACGGGCGGTGGCGACGGTCGGCCAGGAACGTTCCTGGGAGGAACGAGCCCGCACGGCCACCCTTCACCTGGTCGGCGCGGCCGCGACCCTCGACCTCGTCGACGGGTAGGGCGCGACCCGGTCAGGCCGGGAACGACGGGCGCCGCTTCTCGAGGAAACTGGCGATGCCCTCCTGGGCCTCGGGGGTGGTGACCCCTGCCGCCATCACGGCCGTCGCGTAGCGGTAGGCCTCGTCCTGGGGCAGCTGCACCTGGGCGTAGTAGGTGGCCTTGCCGAGCGCCTTGGATCGCCGCGAGCCGCGCGTCGCCCGCCGCAGCAGGTCGCGGGTGGCCTCGGCGACGGTGTCGTCCGGAACGACCCGGTTGACCAGGCCCCAGGCCTCGGCGGTGGCGGCGTCGATCGGGTCGCCGGTCAGGGCGAGCTCGAGGCCGTGCTTGGTGCCCACGGCCCGGGAGATCGCCACCATCGGGGTGTGGCAGAACAGTCCGCCCTTGCCGCCCGGGGCGGCGAAGGTGGCCGACTCGCCGGCGACGGCCAGATCGCAGGTGGCGACGAGCTGACACCCGGCGGCGGTCGCGATGCCCTCGACCTGGGCGATGACCACCTGGGGCATCGTCTGGACCGTCGTCATCATCTCCGTGCACAGGTCGAACAGCGCCTTCGCGTCGGCGAACTCGACGTCGACCATGTCACCGAAGTTGTGGCCGGCGCTGAACACCGGACCCTCGGCCCGAACGATCACGCCGGTGGCGTCGCTCGCCGCGATGTCGCGGAAGGCGTCGAGCAACGCCTGCATCGCCACCGCCGAGAGCACGTTGCGCTGGCGTTCGTTGGCGAGCGTGATCGTGACGGTGTCGTCGGTGCGGTCGATGCGGATCGGGGCCTCGGCGGTCATGGCCCGCACGCTAGTGGCCGGTCGGATAGCGAGACCAACGACCGGTCGTGAAGTCGTGGACCTTGCACGCACGCACCGAGGCCAGGTAGCGCCGCACGCTGATGCGCTCCTCGACGACCTGGTCGGGGTAGGCCGCCTTGATCGCCTCGGCCGCCGCCGGGAGGTGATAGCAGGGGATCGCCATGTCGACGTGGTGGGGGAGGTGGACCATGATCCAGTGGAAGATCACCTCCCAGCCGGGCGGCCCCCACAGCACGGTCGTGCCCTCGACCTGGCCGCGGAACCGGTTCCACTCCCGCCGCGGCCACCAGCGGATCTCCGGGGCGATGTGGTGGACGTGGACGACCCAGCCGATCACCTGGCAGAAGATCAGGAAGGGGATGAGGACGGCCTGGGCCCACCACCAGGCGGCGGTGGCGGGGGAGCGGTCGAGGAGCGCGGCGGCGCCGCCCGCCGCAACGATCGACAGCAGGAGGTAGCCCGCCACGA
>JBPEXC010000523.1:0-2923 GCA_052032035.1 Acidimicrobiales bacterium
AGCCCGCAGCGACCGCCGCAGCCGGCACCAGGTCGTCGCGGGCGTGCGCCTCGTCCCGCGCCGTGTCGACCGCACCGGCGGCCACGAGAGCGGCGAACCCACAGAGGTTGAGCGCAGCGCCGATCAGGAACGCGACCTCGTAGTCGTAGTGGTCGCGGAGGAACCCCAACAGGAACGGGCCGCCGGCCACGCCGATCGTGCCCATCAACTGGTTGAGCGAGTAGATGCGCGAGTAGTCCTTCACCCCGAACGTCTCGGCCAGCAGCAACGGCTGCAGCATCAGCAGATTGCCGACGCTGAGGCCGAAGAGCGCCGAACTGAGCAGGATCGGTCCGGTGTCGCCCGACCAGGCGATCAAGGTGAGGGCCAACGCCTGGACGAGGACCAGGACGAGGGTGAGACGCTTGGTGGCGAGGCGGGTGACGACCACGCCACCCGCGAGGCGCCCGACCACGCTCGACGCCGCGAGGATCTGCAGCGCCCGGTCGGCGGTCGAGGTGCCGAGCCGCTCGTTGACGAGATTGAACAGGTGGGCCATCGCCCCGACCTGGGCCAGGAAGACGAGGGCGTAGGTGACCGACAGGAGACGGAAGAAGCGGGTGGAGGTGGCGGCGGCGAAGCTGACCCCGTCGACCGGCACCGGCTCGGGCGGGGTCGGATCGCCGTCCGGCTCGAGCCCCTTGTCGGCCGGCCGGGACCGGAGCACCAGCAGGGCGATGGGGATGACGCCGACGATCCAGACGAGACCCATCCAGGGTCCGGCGCCGTCGAGCCCCCTGGCGTTGATCAGACTCGAGGCCTGGGGCGTCAACACGATCCCGCCGATCGACAGTCCCGACGAGGCGATCGAGAGGGCCACCGAGCGGCGCCGTGCGAACCATCGGGCGATCAGCGTCGTGGCGGGGACGAGCCCCGCTGCGGCGAAGCTGACGCCGAACAGGGCGAAGAAGATGTAGAGCTCGGCCACCGAGTCGACCCAGCGCAGGCCCGTCAGGGCCGAGGCACCCATCACGCCGCCGATGCCGTAGAACCACCGGATGTCGACGCGCTCGATGAACCGGGAGAAGCCGAAGCCGCACAGGCCGCTGATCCCGAAGAAGAGGGCGGTGGCCCCCGAGACGGCGCTGACCGAGAAGCCGAGTTCCTCGACCGAGTAGCTGAGGATCACCGAGGCGTTGTAGAAGCCGAGGCCGGCGGTGACCGCCAAGGTGAAGAGCACGGCCGCGACGATCGCCCAGCCGTAGAAGATCCCCTGGCGCTCCCCTTCCATGCGCGGACACTACCTGTGGATGCTTCGCCCGTCGAAACGTTTGCGACAGCTCACCGAGGCGGTGCATCGGTCGGGGTCCGGTAGGCTCGGGCGTTCCTGGGGCTGTAGCTCAGTTGGCTAGAGCACCTGCTTTGCATGCAGGGGGTCAGGGGTTCGATTCCCCTCAGCTCCACGGGAACCCTTCGGGTTCCTCAGAGTTGTTCGCTAGCGCTCACAACTCTCATCGTCGATCCTCCTGGGGCCCTTCTCACTTACCGAGTTGCTCGCTGGCGCTCGCAACTCGCGCCGCCCAACCGGTATCGCCACGACTCTCGTTGCGGTCAGGGCCGTGGGTGGCTCTGGGCGCAACCGGAGTTCGGTGCAGCGCTCGGGGCGGGAGCTGGCGTCGCCCTCGATCGGCACCGGGTCGGCGCGTAGGGTGCGGGCATGCAGCTCGACCTGATCCTGGAGAACCTCACCGGCCTCACCATGGATCCGAGCCGACCGCGAGTGGAGGCGATCGGCATCCTCGGCGACCGCATCGTCGCTGCCGGCGCCGCCCACGAGCTGGCCGACCTGCGGGCCACGACCCGCCTCGACCTCGGCGGCGCCACCGTCGTCCCCGGGTTCAACGACGCTCACAACCACATGAGCTTCTTCGGCGCCACCCTCAACGAGGTCGACCTCACCCCCGCCGCCGTCGGCTCGGTCGAGGAGGTCGTCGAGGCGATCGCCGCCAAGGCCGACCGCTCGACGCCGGGCACCTGGGTGGTCGGTTCCCGCTACGACCACAACAACCTCGCCGAGCGTCGCCACCCGACCCGCCACGAACTCGACCGGGTCAGCCCCGACAACCCGGTCCTGCTCCAGCACACCTCAGGCCACTTCAGCGTGGTCAACACCGCTGCCATGCGCCTCGCCCGCATCGGCGAGGTCGAGGTCCCCGAGGGCGGCGTGATCCCCCTCGGCGCCGACGGCACGCCCACCGGTCTGCTCGAGGAACAGGCACAGAAGCTGGCCAAGGACCTCCTCCACCCCTTCAGCGAGGCCGACCTGGTCCGGAACCTCGGCGCCGCCTCGGACCACTACCTGTCGGAGGGCATCACGAGCGCCCAGGAGGCAGCCGTCGGCGGCCTGCTCGGGTCGGCCGAGCCGCTCGAGGTCGCCGCTTACCAACGGGCCCGGGCCGAGGGTCGGCTCCGCATCCGGGTGTCGATGATGGTGGCGGTCGAGAACCTGCACGGCGCCCTCCACCACCCCGACGACCCCGAGCCCTTCACCCTCGACCTCGGTCTCCACTCGAGCTTCGGCGACGACTTCCTCCGGGTCGGCCCGACCAAGATCTTCGCCGACGGCTCCCTGATGGGCCGCACGGCCGCCATGTTCGACGACTACGCCGGCGAGCCCGGCAACAACGGCTACTTCCAGATGGAGGAGGATCTCCTCCACTCGCTGATCCTGCGAGCGCACCGGTCGGGCTGGCAGATCGCCACCCACGCCATCGGCGACCGGGCCGTCGCCTCGGTGCTCGACGCCTACGCCGAGGCGCTGCGCCTCCACCCGCGAGACGACCACCGGCACCGCATCGAACACTGCGGCGTGATCCGCGACGCCGATGTCGCCCGCATGGCCGAACTCGGCGTCATCCCGGTGCCCCAGGCCCGGTTCATCTCC
>JBPEXC010000524.1:0-1821 GCA_052032035.1 Acidimicrobiales bacterium
CGGGAGGGGCGAGGGTTACTGCTGTCCGAGCGCAGCGAGCTCGGTGCGGAGGCGGTCCTCGTCGTAGCGGGCGAACAGCAGCGCCGCCGACACGTAGAGCACCAGGCCGGCCAGGCCGGACAGGCGGATCCCGAGGTCGTCGCCGACGTCGCGTCCGAACGCGGTCAACAGGGCGAAGATCAGCACCCCGGCGGTCTGGCCGATCTTCTGGAGGAACGTCCGCGCCGCGAAGAACGTCGCCGCCGTCGCCTGCCCGGTCCGCAGCGCCGAGTGTTCGGCGATGTCGCTGAGGATGTACTGCGGCAGCACGCTCAGGATCGCCACCGGCACGCTGAGGATCACGACCACCGCATACGCCTGCACCGCCGCCGGGATCGGCCTGCCCGCCCCGAGGAACACGATCGCCAGGAAGTCGAACGCCGAGATCACGAACGCGATCACGACCAGCCGCCGTGGGCTCATCCGCTTCGCCGCTCGGTTCACCACCGGGTAGAGCAGCGTCGCCCCCACCACCATCAGCAACAGCAGCTGCGTCGAGAACGCCTCCTCCAGCTCGAGCAGCACCGTCACGTAGTAGAGCAGTCCGGTCTGGACGATCGTCAGCCCGCAGAAGTAGGCAAAATCGGCGGCGAGGTAGAACCGGAAGAACGGGTTGTCGGCCAGGATCCTCGCCGACTCCCGCACCGGCACCGAACTCGGCTCCGACCGAGCCCATCGCGGCTCGTCGATCAGCCGCACCGGCACGAGCATCGCCACCACCGCCACGGCGCACACCGCGCCGACGGCGGTCTGCCACGCCCGCACCGTCGACAGCCCCGCGTCGTCGAGGATCGACGCCGCCAGCGGCGTGAGGGCCGCCACCATCAGCCCGCCGGTCCACGCCATCGACGTCCACGTCGCCAGGTCGAGTCGGTCGCTCGGCGTCCGCCCGAGGTCGGCGACCAGGGAGAACGCCGGCGTGACGTACATCGTGAGGGTGACGTAGAGCACGAACTGCACCCCGACCAGCCACGCCACGTTCCACCAGCTGACCTCGCCGACCGGCGGCACGAACATCGCCACACACGCCACCGCCGCCGGGACGGCGCCGAGTCGCATCAGCGGGATCCGCCGCCCCTTCGGATGGCCGGACCGGTCGGAGTAGACGGCGATCAACGGGTCGGTGACGGCGTCGGTGAGTCGTCCGAGGGCGGCGATCACCACGATGGCGTTGATCACGCCGAGCGCGGTGGCGTCGGTGACCAGCTGGGGCAGCCCGGCGGTGTCGGGCGGGAGGTAGAAGTAGACCAGCAGGATCCCGAGCACGCTGATCAGCACGGCCATGCCGCCGTGGCCGGCCGAGAGGGCGGCGACGACGGAGCGGGGGAGCGGTTCGGCGGCGGGTTCGTCGGGCACCGGAGGGGGGAGGGCCACGACCTCGCACGGTAGCGAGCGGCCGCTACCGTTCGTGACCCATGCGAGCCCTCCGTCGCCTCCCGTTCGGCCTCGTCGCCCTCCTGGCCCTCCCGCTGGCGAGCGCCGCCTGCACCGACGGCGAGGAACCGGTGCCGATCGACTTCTCCGACACCAGTGAGACCGACGGCGAGACCGAAACCGGCGAGACCGACACCGGCACCGACGGAACCGACACCGACGACACGACGGAGGACCCCAACGCCGAGGCCCGGCAGCAGGTGATCGACGCCGCCGAGCAGCAGTGCCTCGACGACCCCGACCTCGACGAGGGCGTCGTCCGGCTCGTCGACCCGGCGACCGACGAGGTGATGAACGAGTACCGGGCCGACTGCGCCGAGGTCCGCGCCGCAGCCGAGTAGCGCACCG
>JBPEXC010000525.1:0-7291 GCA_052032035.1 Acidimicrobiales bacterium
GGTCGTTCGGTCGCCGAGTTGCGACCGCTGCGTTACCTTTCGGCGACCTCGCGTCGCCGCTTGAGCAGGAGCGACGCCCCTCAGCGGCCGAGACGGGCGAGCACGACGGCGACGTCGCCGGCGGTGTCGGTCCAGGTCTCCACCACGTCGAGGCCGGCGTCGCCGAGGTCGCGCCCGAGGCACGACAGACAGAACTTCGTCGAGATCTCGACGTGGAGTTCCTCGTCGGTGCCGAACTCGACGCTCAGGTCGGCGCCGGGCACGCTGACGGTCTGGTCCGCCAGGCTGCGGAGCCGGAGGTCGACTCGCTTGTGGACCGGGTCCCACAGCCCGACGTGCTGGAACGCGTCGAGGTCGAAGTCGGCCCCGAGCTCACGGTTGAGCACGGCGAGCAGGTTGGTCGTGAACTCGGCGGTGACGCCGGCCGGGTCGTTGTAGGCGTCGACGATGCGGTCGAGCGGCTTCACCAGGTCGACGCCGACGAGGAAGAAGCTGTCGGGCGTCATCCACTCGGCGACCTCGGCGAGGAACCGGGCCCGCTCGTCGGGGTAGAAGTTGCCGATCGTCGACCCGAGGAAGCCGAGCACCGACACCCCGTCGTTGGGCACGGCGCCGAGGTGGAGGTGGAAGTCGCCGACGACGCCGTGGACGTCGAGGTCGGGGTGACGATCGTTGAGCACGTGGGCGGCGTCGCGCAGGGTCTGCTCGCTCACGTCGAAGGGCACGAAGCGGCGCAGGGTGCCGGCCCGCTCGAAGGCGTCGAGCAGGGTGCGGGTCTTGTCCGACGTGCCCGAGCCGAGCTCGACGAACGTCTCGGCGCCGGTGAGCTTGGCGATCTCGTCGGCGTGGTGGACCAGCAGCTCTCGCTCGGCCTCGGTCGGGTAGTACTCGGGGAGCCGGGTGATCTGGTCGAACAGCTCCGAGCCACGGTCGTCGTAGAGCCAGCGGGGCGACAGGCGGCGGGGCCGAGCGGCCAGCCCCTCACGCACCTCGGCGGCCAGGGCCCGGGCGTGCCACCCCTCGTCGAGGTGGACGTCGAACGTGGCCCGGGCGGCCTGGTCAGCGTCGGAGGGGGTGTCGTCGGTGGGAGTGCTGTCGGTGGGGACGACGGTGAGGGGGACGGTGGGAAGGGAGTTCATCGGGGGAGGTCCTTGGCGAGGCGCACGCCGGAACGCATCCAGCGGCACGGGGCGGGGAAGAAGTTGCGGTAGGTGGGGCGGGCGTGGCCGGCGGGGGTGAACGACGACGCGCCCCGCAGCACCATCTGGCCGCTCATGAACTTGCCGTTGTATTCGCCGACGGCGCCGGCGGGCGGGGTGAAGCCCGGGTAGGGCAGGTAGGCCGAGGCGGTCCACTGCCAGGCGGTGTCGGTGAGGCCGTGGAGCCGGCCGCGGGCGGGGTCGACCGTGGCGGCGTGCTCCCACTCGAACTCGGTGGGCAGGCGGACGAGCTCGCCGGTGCGGGTGCCGACCCAGCGGGCGTAGGCGTCGGCCTCGTAGTGGCTGACGTGGGTGACCGGTTCGTCGTCGACGACCGGTCGGGTGCCGGCGAGGGTGTGGACGAGATCGCGGTCGGCCCACTGGTCGGAGCCGTGTGACCAGAGACCGTGTGACCAGTAGAGGGGCGCCGTCCACCCCTCTCGCTGCACGGTGTGCCAGCCATCCGACAGCCACAGCTCGGGCCGGCGGTAGCCGCCGTCGTCGATGAAGGCCCGCCACTCCCCCGCCGTCACCAGTCGGTCGGCGACGGCGTAGGGCTCGAGCCACACCCGGTGGCGCGGACCCTCGTTGTCGAAGTGGAAGCGGTCGGCGGCGCCGGGCAGCGCCTCGTGGCCGATCTCGACCGGGCCGTCGGGGGTGACCTCGACCCAGCCGATCCCAGCCGTCCCACCCGCATCGGCGCTCGAGCCGGCAGCGGAGACGGCCGCGTCGGGCCGGCCGTCGAGCTCGCAGGTCGGGTCGTAGACCGGACGCAGCGGGTTGATCGACAGCACGTGCTTGGCGTCCATCAACAGCAGTTCCTGGTGCTGCTGTTCGTGGTGGCAGCCGAGCTCGATCAGCTCGAGGGCCTCGTGGGGCAGGTCGCCGCGTTCGAGCAGCGCGCCGACGGCGGCGTCGACGTGGGCCCGATACGTGCCGACCTCCTCGGCGCCCGGCCGGGTGATCAGGCCGCGGTGGGCCCGGGAGAACTGCGGCCCCACGCCCTCGTAGTAGCTGTTGAACAGCTCGCGGTACTCGGCCCGGTAGGGCCGGTGGTCGGCGGCGAACCGCTCGAGCACGAAGGTCTCGAAGAACCAGGTGACGTGGGCCCGGTGCCACTTCGTGGGGCTCACGTCGGGCATCGACTGCACGGTCTGGTCCTCGGCCGACAGCGGGGCGGCGAGGGCTTCGGTGTGGGCGCGCACGCCGCGGAACCGCTCGAGCAGCGTTGATGGGGACAGTGTTGATGAAGACAGCGCAGCCGGGGAGAGCGTTGGGGGATGCAGCATCGGTATCGGGTAACCCGGGTGGAGGCGGCGGTGTTCCGGTCGGGAACGGAACACCGGATGAACCCTCAGCGGATCACATGTGGCGGTCAGATGGTGACCGGGTGGCCGACGCCGAGCGCTACCGGTATGCGCAGATCACGGGTTCGCGAAACGAACACCCGCGTTGTCGTTTCGCGTTTCGCCAGGTTCTGGCGCTTCGAGCTGTGCCCCTTCACCGATCTCGGCGTCGGCCACCTGGTCGGGGCCGAGCGGCCAGCGCACGGTGAAGGTCGTGCCGATGCCGGGGGTCGACTCGAGGTCGATCGTCGCCCCGTAGGTCTCGGCCATGCGGCGCACGACGCTCAGCCCCACGCCCGACCCGTCGACCGGGCCGTGGGTCCGCAGCCGTTGGAACGGCTCGAAGATCTTGTCGTGGTAGGCGGGGTCGATGCCGGGGCCGTCGTCGGACACGTCGACGATCAGGAGGTCGTCGATGCGGTCGACGTTCACCGTCACGGTGCCGCTGGCCGGGTGGTCGTGGTACTTGATCGCGTTGTCGACCAGGTTGCGGACGACGGTGGCGAACGGCATCGACTGCAGCTCGCCGACGCCGTCGAAGCGGCACGTCACCTCGACGGCCGGGCCCTCGGCGGGCGCCAGGTCGGCGACGAGGTTCTCGACCACCTGGTCGATGGCGGTCTCGCGCGCCTCGACCTTGGTGCGGGCCGAGCTGTAGTCGAGCAGGTCGTCGAGGAGCAGCATCAACCGCGCCGCCTGGCCGTCGATGCGGTCGAGGTGGTGCTGGATGTCGGGCGGCAGGTCGCCGGCGTGGTCCTCGTCGATGAACTCACACAAGGTCTGGATGTTGCGCAGGGGGCTGCGCATGTCGTGGCTGGCCACCCGGGTGAACTCGAGCAGGCCCTCGTTCGACTCCTTCAACAGGTGGTTGACGCGGTTGAGGTCCTCGAGGGCCGTGCGCTGGTGGTCGATGTCCATCTGGGCGCCGACGAGGAGGCGTCGCCCGCCCCGCTCGATCACGGCGGCCCGCGACAACTTCCAGCGGTAGACGCCGTCGTCGTCGGCGAAGCGGAACTCGGTCTCCATCACCTCGCCCGGGCCGTCGAGCTCGGGCCGGTCGACGAAGTGGTGGTCGTCGGGGTGGAGACGCCGCAGGAACTCCTCGTACATCGAGGGGGCGTCCTCGGCCCAGTCGCCGGACGACCAGCCCGACTCGCCACCCACCTCACGTTCCCAGATCTCGATGTCGGCGTTGCGCATCGCGTAACCCAGGCGGCTGCGCCACTTCTCCTCCTCGGCCAGGGCGGTGCGCAGGTCGTCGGCGAGCGACTCGGCCCGACGTTGGGCCCGATGGGCCGCCGCCTCCCGGGTGGCGAGCAGGCGGGCGGCGGCGGCGGTGGAACAGAGTCCGGCGGCCACCAGGGCGAGGTCACGGGCGGAGATCGGGCCGGGCACCTCGTCGGCGCCGAGCCGCACCTCCCACACCCGGCCCATGCGGTCGACCCGGGCGCCCTCGGGGAACTCGTCGCCGGGGGTGGCGAGCACGGGGCCGGTGGTGGCGCCGCCCCCGTTGCGGTGGAGCTCCACCGGTTCGCCCAGACCGCCCAGCCCCAGGTCGACGACCTGGTAGCGCAGTTCGGGCACGAGGTCGGTGAGGAAGAGATCGAGGTCGAGGGTGGCGACGACCACGCCCCGGAAGCCGCCGTCCTCGTCGACGACGGCCTGGTAGATGCTGATGATCCAGTCGTCGGTGTCCTCGACGTAGGTCGGTCGGGAGAACGCCGGCTCGCCGGTGGCGGCGGTGGACCGGATCGCCTCGAGCCGCTCGGGGTCGTCGGACAGCACGAACCCGATGGCGCTCGACTGGTCGGCGACGTCGGACACGATGAAGCGGATGGCGACCGAGTCGAGGCCCTCGCCCTCGGCCCAGATCAGGGCCCACGTCGCCGGGTACTCGCCGTCGTCGAGGATGGCGTCGCCGTAGCGGTCGAAGGTGTCGGCGTCGAGGTCGGGGGTGACCTCGATCAGGGCCTCGAGGCCGCGGACGGCGCCCTCGTGGTTGGTGATGGCCAGGTCGAGGCCGCCGACGAGGGCCTCGAGCTTCTCGTCGATCGTCCGCTCACGGGCCCGCCGCGAGTCGAGGTGGAGGAAGATGCCGATCACGGCCAGGATCACGAGGCCGCCGGCGATGAGGGCGCGCCCCTCCAACGACATCGCCGGCCGGTCTGACTGCAACGGTTCGGTGTCCACGCGGATCCTTCGATCGATCCACTACAGGATCGAAGGATTTGCGAGAGTCAGAAGGTGAGCCCCGCCTTAGGGGATGGCGGCGAGGAACTCGGTGGCCATGTCGTCGACGGTCCGGGCGGTGGCGAGCGCCCGGGCGGCGTCGACCCGCCGCCGCCGCTCGGCCGGGGCGAGGCGGAGGGTGGCGACGATCGCCTCGGCGAGGGCCGTGGCCACGGTGTCGGGGTCGGTGTCCGGGTCGCCGGGCACGAGGGCTCCGTGCACCCCGTCGGCGAACTCGCGGATGCCACACCGGTCGCTGAGCACGACGGGCACACCGTTGGCCATCGCCTCGAGGGCGGCGAGCGAGCGACCGTCCCAGCGCGACGGCACCGCCACCACGGTGGCGTCGGCCCACACCTCGGCGACGTCGGTGCGGGGTCCGGCGAAGGTGACGGCGTCGGCCACGCCGAGGGCGTCGGCCAGGGCGAGCAGGTCGTCCCGATGCCCGGGGGCTCCCGGCACCTCGCCGCCGACCACCACCAGCCGGGCCGCCGGTTCGGCCTCGAGCACGGCCGGCATCGCCGCCACCAGGCGGTCGAACCCCTTCTGGGGATGCAGCCGACCGACGCCCACCACCACCGGGTCGGCCCCGGCAGACCCATCGCACGGCACCGCCTCGAGGGCGGGGGCGGCGACCGCGTTGTCGACCACCGCGTTGTCGACCACCGCGTTGTCGACCACAGCGAGCCGTCGGGGGCGACACGTCGCCCGCAGTTCGTCGGCCACCTGCTCGGAGACGGCGACGACGACGTCGGCCCGGTCGATGCCCAGACGATGGAGTCGACGCTTTGCCCACCGCACCGGTCGGGGCCCACGGAACCGGGGCTGGTTCTGCGCCAGCACCACCAGGGTGGCGCCGTGCCGACGGGCCAGCCAGGCGGCCGCCGGCCCCGACGCCAGGTGGACGGCCACGACGAGCCCCACCGGCACCGCGCCAGCACCACTGCCGGCACCGTCGGCACTGCCGGCGCTGTCGGCACCCGTGGCGGTCGTGCGGCCCCAGCGGTCGGTGGGCTCGACGGTCCAGCCCTCGCCGACGAGGGCGCGCCGGTAGACGGCGGCGACGCGACTCGCGCCGTAGGGCGACGTGTCGGTGAGGACGAAGAGGGCTCGACGGCCCGGCGGCGGCATGAGCCGCCCACCCTCGCAGGTCGGACGACTCCCCCGCCAGAGTCGGCGAACCCGTTGACGGCGGGCGGGTTCACCCCCGACACTCTCCCGATCGCCGCCCACCCGACCACCCCTGCAGCCGACCCGACCGACCCGACCGACCGGTTCGCCGAGACCGGCGTCGGCGCGCCGTTCCGTCTGCTCGAACCGGCCGACGCCGCCGCCCTCGCCGACGCCCTGCGCCGGGCCCCCGCCCCCGTGGCGTGGCTCAAGGGCCAGGCCGCCACCTCGCCCGAGCTGTGGCGGGTGGCCACCCTGCCCGCCCTCGTCGACCCGATCGCCGCCCTGCTCGGCGACGACGTGCTCCTGTGCGGCGCCAACCTGGTGGAACGCGACCCCGGCCAGGTCCACCCGTGGCACACCGACACCCACCTCGCGTCCCCCGAGGGGCGGGCCGTGTCGGTGTGGGTGGCCCTCGAGGGCGTCACCCCCGAGTCGACGCTGCGGGTGATCGACGGCTCGCACCGCTACGGCGCGGTGCCCCAACAGCTCGCCGCCGAGGCCGGCGGCGACCCGATGATGCCCGAGGCCACCGCCCTCGAGCTCGCCCGCCGGGTCGACCCCGACGCCGAGGTGACCGCGGTCGACCTCGCGGACGGCGACGCAGTGCTGTTCGACGAGGCGATGTGGCACGGCACCGACAACGTCGGCAGCCGCACCCGCTCGGCCCTCGTCCTCCACTACTGCACCCCCGACAAGCCGGTCCGCATCCACGGCCACGGCCAGGTGTGGCCCTTCGAGTTCCTCGACGACCCCCTGCCGCCGTGCCAGGTGGTGCGGGGCGTCGACCGCTTCGGGGTCAACCGGATCGTGCCGCCGCCGGCGGGCGGCGTGCGTGTGAACGCCGCGTTCCCCCTCGACCTCACCGAGGTCGACGGCGCGCCCGACTGGAAGCCGTTCGCCCTGCGCACCGGCCCGACGTCGCAGCTGCTCGACCTCACCGTCAAGATCCACCGGGTCGCCGACAGCGCCAACGAGCACCCCCTCCACGCCCACGTGGCCGACACGATCGCCGTGATGCTCGGCCCCGGCGCCCACCTCGAGGCCGGCGGCCTGGCCACCGACCTCGGCGCCGACGACCTCGTGATCCTGCCCGGCGGCACTGACCACCGCTGCTACGTGCCCGCGACCGCGGCAGACCCCGTGACCACCGGACAACCCGGGCCGCTGCAGTTCGACGTGAACGTCACCGGCCCCGGCCGGTCGCCGGGCGTCGCCCTCGCCGACCCACCGCCCGTCGGCCTCACCCGCCTCGACGTGGCCGCCGCCCCGATCGACGCCGTCGATCTCGAGGAACGGGGCCGCAGCGCCGTCACCCTGGTCGACGCCCCGACCGCCACCGCGGCC
>JBPEXC010000526.1:0-4126 GCA_052032035.1 Acidimicrobiales bacterium
GCAGCCCGCCGAGCGCCGCCACGATGGTGGCGGGGTCGCCGAGGGCCGAGGACGGAGCGGGAGGGTCGGAGGGAGGAGGCGTCGCCGCGGTCATGTCAGCTGCGATGGTAGGCGCCCTACCCTCGCGTCATGGGGTCTGGGGTGTCGGAGACGTGGGAACGACGCCGTGACGTCGGCCCCGGCGAGCGCGACGCGCAACGCCTCGACGTCGTCGGCCGCAACACCGATCTCGACACCGGCGGGTCTGCGGCGGCGATCGGTCTCAGCCTCGAGATCGCCTTCGGAACCGATCGGGCGACGATGGTCGGGGTCGTCCTCGAACCGGGCCGCCGAGCGGTCGGCCTCGTCGAGTCGGAGTTGCGGGTGCCGAAGGCCACGCCGACCAAGCCGCGCTCGAGCCGCCACTGGGAGGTGCGAGGCCAGGGCCTGTGGGCCGACCACGTGGTGGAGCAGCCGTTGGTGCACTGGAGCTGCGGGCTCGAGGCGTTCGCCCTCGCCGTCGACGACCCCGACGAGTTGGTCCGCACGGGGATCGGTCACCGGGTGCCCCTCGGCTGGGAGCTCGAGTTCGAGGCCGCAGGAGAGGCCCTCGAGCTCGGGGCAGCGTCGACGACGGGCCGACCGGTCGAGGGGTTCCGACAGATGGGTCGGGTGCACGGCATCGTGATGGACGAGCGGGGCGAGTGGCCCTTCGAGGGTCTCGGGCTCCGGACGCGCTGGTGGGGGGCGACGCCACCGAGCTTCGTCGGAGCATCGCCCCCCACCGTGGGGGAGACGGCGGCGCCGGGAACGGCGCTCGATCTCGTGGTCGACGGCGTGCGCTGGAACTACCGCCTCGACGACGGCAACCTCATCGTGCGCAACGACGCCTGACGGGGCGCGTCACCCGACGACGCCACCGTCGTTGCGGGTGACCGCCACCACGGCGGGCCGGGGGCGGGCTGCGCCGGGACCCTCGGGCCAGGTGCTGCCCGAGGTCGGGTCCTCGGGCGAGCCGCTGTCGCCGGGGTGCTGGATCGACACGAACATCGTGGTGCCGTCGGGCGTCTTGGCGGCGCCGGTCACCTCGCAGTCGGCCGGGCCGACGAGGAAGCGGCGGAGCTCCCCGGTCGTCGGGTCGGCGGCGAGCATCTGGTTGTGGCTGTCGTCGGGCTGGGAGCCGTCGGTCTGGATCCACAGGCGCCCGTCCGCGTCGGCGAAGAGCCCGTCGGGGGAGCCGAAGACGTCCTCGGCGTCGATGGTCGAACCGTCGCTCCCGTCCCCGGCCCCGGCGAGCAGGAAGTGGTCCCACGAGAAGGTCTTGGAGCCGTAGCTGCCGTAGCCCTCGGCGATGTGGACGATGTGACCGTGCGCGTTGTCGACCCGCGGGTTGGCGGCGTTGGCCTCCTCGCGCGCGGTGTTGTTGGTGCAGGCGATGTAGACGTCGCCGCCGGGCAGCACGGCGATCCACTCCGGGCGATCCATCGGGGTGGCACCCACGTGGTCGGCGGCCATCCGGGCCTTCACCAGCACGTCGGCGTGGCTGTGGAACCCGTTCTCGGGGGTGAGGCCGTTCCACCACCACTGCAGGCGGACCCAGCGGCCCGTACCGTCGTCGTCGAACTGGGCGACGTAGAGCTGACCGCTCTCGAGCGGGCTCTTGCCCGCAGCGACGGCGTCACGCCACGGATGCGAGCTGATGAACTTGTAGACGTAGTCGAAGCGCTGGTCGTCGCCCATGTAGACCACGGCGTGGCCCCTGGAGTCCTCGGCGACCACGGCGGCCTCGTGCTTGAACCGACCGAGGCAGGTGTGCTTCATCGGCGTCGAGGACGGGTCGTAGGGATCGATCTCGACGATCCACCCGAAGGTGTTGGGGCGGTTGGGGTCGAGGTCGGCCCTCCAGGCGTCGTCGGTCGTCGCCCACTGGTAGCCGAAGCCCTGCCCGCCGACGCCGTAGCGCGCGTTGGCGGCTGCCTGGTCGTCGCTGACCGCCTCGGCCGCGCCGTCGGTCTCCTCCCAGAAGTAGCCGTTGAAGTTCTCCTCGCAGGTGAGGAGGGTGCCCCACGGGGTGGTGCCGTTGCCGCAGTTGTTGACCGTGCCGACCGGGCGCATCCCGGAGGCGTCGCCGTTGGTCTTGAGGAGGTCGTCGCCGCCGGCCCAGCCGGTGAACTTCATCGGGGTGTTCGGCGTGATGCGGCGGGCGTGGCCGGTGTCGACGACCTGCCAGCCGTCCGCACCCTTCTCGACCGAGACGATGGCGACGCCGTGGGCGGCCTGCTCCTTCAGGGTGTGCTCGGCGCTCCAGGTCGCACCGCCGTCGGGGAAGAGCAGGTTGGCGTTGGTGTACTCGAGGTTGACGCCGAGGATGCCGAGCGTCGACGACCCCTCGATCGGGAAGTACTGCACCCCGTCGTGGCCCATGCCCATCTGCTGTTCCTGCTCGGCCGCCGTGTTGGAGGCGTCGGGTCGGAACGCCGGGCCGCCCGGCACGATCGGGTCGCCCCACGGCACGATCGCCTGGGCCGAATAGCCGCTGGGCACGCTCACCGTGTCGGCGGTGCTGGTGGCGATCGGCTCGAAGGTGAGCAGCGGGTCCGGGCTCGGGGCGCCGGGCACGTTGGAGGTGGGGTGCGGGCCCTCGGCCGCAGCGAAGGCGGGGCGGGCGATGAACGCTGCTGCGCCGATCATGCCGCCCTTGAGGAGGCGGCGCCGCGCGAGGCGAGCGTCCACCACCTCGGCGAAGGTCCGGTTGCCCGAACCGTTGGTGATCTGATGGTCTCCGTCGTCGATCATGAGAGGGATCTCACCAAGGCTGGATGGCGTCCGGGTTGCCGGGCGGATGGCCCGTCGATGGCGCTTCGGTGAACGCCGCGAACGTCTCACCACGCGTGACCGAAGCCCACCGGTTGCGGCGGCCGAGTCGGGCGCTCGTTGGCGGTAGGTTCGGGGCCACGTACGACCCCGCCAGGAGGCGACCATGACCGAACCCCGCAACGACTTCAGTCCCGGTGTGCTGGCCGGCGCCGAGGTGAAGGAGGTCTACGCCCTCGCCAAGGCGAAGGGCTTCGCCCTGCCGGCCGCCAACTGCATCGGGTCCAACTCGATGAACGCCGTGATGGAGACGGCGGCGTCGCTCAACTCGCCCGTCGTGATCCAGTTCTCCAACTCCGGCGGTGCGTTCGTCGCCGGCAAGGGCATCGGGGTCGACAGCCACCAGGCGTCGGTGCTCGGGTCGCTCGCCGGCGCCGACCACGTCAACCGGCTCGCCGAGCACTACGGCGCCCGCGTCATCCTCCACACCGACCACTGCGCCAAGAAGCTGCTGCCGTGGGTCGACGGCCTGCTCGACGCCGGCGAGAAGCACCACGCCGCCACCGGCAAGCCGCTGTTCAGCTCCCACATGCTCGACCTCAGCGAGGAGCCGCTCGAGGAGAACGTCGAGATCTGCAAGCGGTACCTCGAGCGCATGGCGGCCATCGACATGACCCTCGAGATGGAGCTCGGCATCACCGGCGGTGAGGAGGACGGCGTCGACAACTCCGACGCGGACGAGAGCGACCTCTACACCAAGCCCGAGGAGGTGGCCTACGTCTACGAGGAGCTGATGAAGGTCAGCCCCAACTTCACGATCGCCGCCGCCTTCGGCAACGTGCACGGCGTCTACAAGCCCGGCAACGTGAAGCTCACCCCCACGATCCTGCGCGACTCCCAGGCCCACATCGAGGAGAAGTTCGGCACCGACCCCAAGCCGGTCGACTTCGTCTTCCACGGCGGCTCGGGTTCGTCGGCCTCCGAGATCGCCGAGGCCATCTCCTACGGCGTGGTGAAGATGAACATCGACACCGACCTGCAGTGGGCGTTCTGGGACGGCGTGCGCGGCTACGAGGCCGACAAGCACGACTACCTGCAGGGGCAGATCGGCAACCCCGAGGGCGACGACAAGCCCAACAAGAAGCAGTACGACCCCCGCGTCTGGCTGCGGCAGGGCGAGGAGAGCTTCGTCGCCCGACTGCGGCAGGCGTTCGAGGAGCTCGGCAACGTCGGCACCCTCGCCTGAGCCGACGGCGAGCGGTGCTGCTCAGCCGGGGGTGACGACGTCGAGCGCCGGCTCGGCGTCGTCGTCCTCGGCGAACCGCACGACGAC
>JBPEXC010000527.1:0-5585 GCA_052032035.1 Acidimicrobiales bacterium
TCCACCTCGACGCCGACGACGCGGCCGTCCTCGAGTCGCGGCAGCGCCGTGGTCTCGAACCGGACCTCGGCGCCCGCCTCGATGGCGGCGTCGATCAGTGCGGCGTCGAGCCGGGCCCGGGGCCAGACCGCGCCGTGGCCGGGGAACCGGGAGGTGCCGGGCCACAGGAGCTCGCGTTCGGTCGAGCCCGCGATCATGCGCAGCCCGTCGATGTGGTGCGACGGATCGAGGTCGATCTTCAGTTCGGTGAGCGCGCCGATCGCCCGGGGGGTCAACCCGTCGCCGCACACCTTGTCGCGCCCGTGGGCGCCCTTCTCGAACACGACGACCCGCACACCTTGCCGGGCCGCGGCGATGGCGGTGGCGGCGCCGCCGGGACCGCCGCCGATGACGGCGACGTCGTAGCGGGAGGTGCTCGGATCGGAGGATGCGCCGGGGGAGGCCATTGCTCCAGTCAACCAGTGCGGCCGGGGCTTCCGGCGAATCAGCGACCCGGTCGGGCGGCCGACCGACCGAGTGCGGTCAGCCGATCGAGCGCAGGTCGACCACGAAGATCAGCGTCTCGTTCGGGCCGATCACCCCGCCGGCGCCGTACGGGCCGTACGCGAGGTCGGACGGGATCGTGAGCTTGCGGCGGCCGCCGACCTTCATGCCGGCCACGCCCTGGTCCCAGCCCGGGATCACCTGGCCGGCGCCGAGGCCGAAGCTGAAGGTGTCGTTGCGGTTCCACGAGGCGTCGAACTCCTTGCCGGTCGACCAGGCGACGCCGGCGTAGTCGACGGTCACCTGCACGCCCGGCGTGGCCTCGGCGCCGTCACCGACGACCAGGTCCTCGATCAACAGCTCGGCGGGCGGGTCGCCGGCGGGCACGGAGATGGCAGGGCGTTCGAAGGTGTCCACGGTGGACAACCTATGCGATGCAGGACCGATCTGCCATCGACCCGCCTCCATGTTGCACGAGGGGCCGATCGGCCCATTCCCCTCAAGTCGACTCGCTCGGCCGCCGACGACTCCCACACCTGAAGGGAGCCGTCCCTTCGTCCACGACGCCGACGCTGGGACCAAGGCCTCATGCAGCACGAACCGACCACCCACGAACTCGAGAGCACCACCGGCGCCCGTCGGGACGAACGCGGCGCCAACCTGGTCGAGTACGCCCTGCTGCTGGCGATGATCGCCATCGTGTGCGTCGGCGCCGTCCGAGCGCTGGGCGGCACCACCAATGAGCCCTACAGCGCCATCGAGTCGGGCATCAACCGCTGAGTCGTCGCCCCGGTCGGGGCCCCGACGACGGTCGGTAGCGAGCGGGTACGGGGAATCGAACCCCGATCATCAGGATGGAAGCCTGGTGCTCTACCATTGAGCTACACCCGCAGGAACCCGAGAGCCTAGCGCTTCGGGTCCGGAGCCACGCTCACTCGGTGGGGGCCGCCGAGCGTACGAGCCGCCCGGGCAGCGCCCCGGTGAACCGGTCGTGGTCGCGGGTGATCTGCCCCGCCACGATCGTGTAGTCGTAGCCGACCGCGTCCTGCAGGAACCGCTGACCACCGGCGGGCAGGTCCTGGACCATGCGCGGCGGTCGCAGCTCGAGACGGTCGTGGTCGATCACGTTCAGGTCGGCCCGTCGGCCCACCTCGATCGTGCCCCGATCGTCGAACCCGAACAGGGCGGCGGTCTCCGAGGTCATCTTCCGGATCACGTCGGCCAGGTCGAGGAGGGGACCGGCGGTGCGATCACGGCACCAGTGGGTGAGCATCCACGTCGGCGTCGACGCGTCGCAGATGAAGCCGCAGTGGGCGCCACCGTCGGCGAGGCCGATCACGGCGTGCTCGTTCGTCAGCATCTCGTGGAGCGCCTCGCCGTTGCCGTCGGTGTAGCCGAGGAGGGCGTTGAGCACGATGGCATGGCCGTCCTGCTCGAGGAGGGCGTCGTAGTAGACCTCGACCGGGTCGCGACCCTCGGCCCGGGCCTTGCCGGCGATCGAGTCGGCCTCGGACGGTTCGTAGTTCACCGGGTCGCCGAGCGGGTAGGTGCGCTCGAAGCTCTCCATCGCCTTGGCCCGCACCGGCTCGGTCTCGCGCAGGGCCTCGATCGCCGCCTTGTACTCGGCGATCAGGGTCGCCCGCAGCTCGGGGCTCGACATCGCCTCGACCCGGTCCTCGAGCGAGCCCTCGAGGTAGGGGGCGTAGCTGGGGCACAGCATGAAGGGGTGGCGGGCGGTGAGGCCGAGGAGGACGCCGAAGGGGCGACCGGCGACCTGGGCGGTGATCGGGTGGCCCTCGGCCCGGACCTGGCCGACCAGGTCGAGGTGCTTGCGGAAGTCGTCGGGGCCGGCGTCGGTCTGGAGCATGAGGAAGGTGATCGGGATCCCGCTCTCGGCCGCCAGGCGGCACATCCACTCGACCTCGCTGTCGGGGGAGAGGTGGTCCTCGGTGGGGATCACACCGGAGGGGGCCACCTCGAACACGCCGGTGCCGGCGGCGCCGACCGCCTTGCCGAGGGCGAACAGCTCGTCCTCGGGGGCGAAGGTGCCGGGCACGGGTTCGCCCGACAGCGACGTGTGCCCGAGGGTGCGCGAGGTGGAGAATCCCCGGGCGCCGGCGCGCACCGCCTCCTCGACGATCTGGGCCATCTCGGCGATCTCCTCGCCGGTGGCGGCCTCGTTGTCGGCGCCGCGCTCGCCCATCACGTAGGCCCGGACCGGGCCGTGGGCGACCATCGCCGACACATCCGCGGCGTAGACCCGGCTCTCGAGCACGTCGAGGTAGTCGGCGAAGCTCTCCCAGCCCCACGGCATGCCCTCGTTGAGCGCCGAGCCCGGGATGTCCTCCACGCCCTCCATCAGCTCGATCAGGAAGTCCTCGGATCCGGGCCGCACGGGGGCGAAACCGACGCCGCAGTTGCCGAACACGACGGTCGTCACGCCGTGCGGGGTCGACGGGGCGAGCTCGGGATCCCAGGTGGCCTGGCCGTCGTAGTGGGTGTGGATGTCGACGAAGCCGGGGGTGACGATGCGGCCGGTGGCGTCGATCTCCTTTCGGGCCTCGCCCAGGTCGGTGCCGACCGCCGCGATCCGATCACCGGTGATGGCGACATCGGCCACGTAGGGCTCGCCCCCGGTGCCGTCGACGATCGTGCCGTTCTTGATCAACAGGTCGAACATGGGTCCCCCTCGGACGTCGGCGGTGGCGATCCCGACCACCGTCCCGGACGCTACGCCGGACCGGTGGCCGGAGCCAGTCGGGATCGATCGTCGAGCCGTCGAGGGCCGCCGGCGCTCAGCCGACGTCGGCGAGCGCCGCCAGCGTCTCCAATGCCGCCACAGCCTCCAGTGCCGCCAACGCGGCCTCGGCGCCCTTGTTGCGGTGGTCGTCACCGGAGCGGACGCGGGCCTGTTCCTCGTCGTAGACGGTGAGGATGCCGTTGGTGATCACCGCATCGGTCTCCAGCGACAGCTGCATCAGGCCGGCGGCGCTGGCATCGCAGACGACCTCGAAGTGATACGTGTCGCCCTTGATCACCGCGCCGAGGGCCACGATCGCGTCGTGTCGGCCGGCGTCGGCGACGGCCTTGGCCAGCTGGGGCACCTCGAGGGCCCCCGGCGCCCAGACGGTGGTGATGTCGGCCTGGGCGACGCCGGCGTCGGTCAGGAGATCGGTGGCGCCGCGCACGAGTTCCTCGACGATGGCGGCGTTGAAGCGGCCGCACACGATCGCCACCCGTCGGCCCGTGCCGTCGGGGGTCGGGCGGGGCGCTTGACCGGTGAGGTCGACACTCATCGCGCCGACTCCTCGGTGGCGGTGCCGAGGTCGGCCGGGAGGTCGTGGCCGAGGCGGTCGCGCTTGGTCGCCAGGTAGCGCTCGGCCTCGGGGTGGACCCGCAGGTGGATCGGTTCGCGGGCCGTGATCGTCAGGCCGAAGCCCTCGAGGCCGCCGTATTTGTGGGGGTTGTTGGTCATCAGCCGCATCGAGGTCACGCCGAGGTCGGCCAGGATCTGGGCGCCGACGCCGTAGTCACGCCCGTCGACCGGGAGGCCGAGTTCGAGGTTGGCGTCGACGGTGTCGAAGCCGCGGTCCTGGAGTTCGTAGGCCCGAAGCTTGTGGGCGATGCCGATCCCGCGCCCCTCGTGGCCGCGCAGGTAGACGACGGCGCCCCGGCCTTCCTCGGCCACCCGCCGCATCGCCTCGTGGAGCTGGGGGCCGCAGTCGCACTTGATGCTGCCGAACACGTCGCCGGTCACACACTCGGAGTGGACCCGGACGAGCACCCCGTCGTCCGTTGCCGAATCGCCGCCGCCGGTGGCGCCGGCGGCTGTGAGGTCGCCCATCGTGTAGGCGAGGTGGGTCTGGCCGTCGATGGCGCTGGTGAAGGAGTGGCAGGTGAACTCGCCCCACTGGGTCGGCACCCGAGCCGACGCGGTGCGCTCGACGAGCTGATCGTGGCGGCGGCGGTAGCGGACCAGGTCGGCGATCGTGACGAGCAGGAGGCCGTGCTCGTCGGCGAAGCGGCGGAGATCGGGCAGGCGGGCCATCTCGCCGCTGTCGAGGACGACCTCGCACAGGGCGCCCGCCGGGGCTCGACCGGCCAGGCGGCACAGGTCGACGGCGGCCTCGGTGTGGCCGCCCCGCTTCAGCACGCCGCCCGGGCGGGCCCGCAAGGGGAAGATGTGGCCCGGACGGTTGAACTCCTCGGTGGTGCGGGCGTCGTCGGCGAGGGCCTGGAGGGTGAGGGCCCGGTCGGCGGCCGAGATGCCGGTCGTGGTGCCCTCCCGCACGTCGACGGTGACGGTGAAGGCCGTGCCGAGGGCCTCGTCGTTGCCGTCCGGGGCGACCATGTGGGGCAGGTCGAGTTCGTCGCAGCGTTCGGCGGTCATGCCGACACAGATCACGCCCGAGGTGTGGCGCACGATGAAGGCGATCGCCTCGGGGGTGGCGAGGTCGGCGGCCATGATGATGTCGCCCTCGTTCTCGCGGTCCTCGTCGTCGGCGACGACGATCATCTCGCCGCGTGCGATGGCGGCGATGGCGTCCTCGATCGAGTCGAGACGCACGGGCTCGTGCTCGGTCGCACCGTCGTTGGTGGGGTCGTCGGTGCTGGGGATGGGCTCGGTCATGGGGGAGTCTCCGTTCGGTCGGGTCTGGTCGGTGTGACGGGTCAGTGGTGTGACGGGTCGGTGGTGTGACGGGTCGGTGGTGTGACTGTTCAGTTGGTGGGCAGGTAGGCGGTGACGAGGCGTTCGACGTACTTGGCCATCACGTCGACCTCGAGGTTCACCGGGTCGCCGGGACGCTTGGCGCCGAGGGTGGTGACCGCCGCGGTGTGGGGGACGATGGCGACGGTGAAGCCGTCGTCGAGGGCGTCGACGACGGTCAGGCTCACGCCGTCGACGGTCACCGAACCCTTCTCGACCAGGTAGCGCGTGAGCTCGGCGGGCACCCGGATCCGCAGGTCGGGGCACGGCGCCACCACCTCGCCGACGGCGTCGACGTGACCCTGCACGACGTGGCCGCCGAGTCGGTCCTCTGCTCGCACCGCCCGCTCGAGGTTCACCGGGTCGAAGGCGCTGGTGACGCCGAGGGGGGTGT
>JBPEXC010000528.1:0-17179 GCA_052032035.1 Acidimicrobiales bacterium
CGTCGGCGGTGACGACCTCGACGTCGTCGAGCAGCGCCGGCAGGTTGACCGCGGCGTCGGCGGTCGACGACGGATTGGCCTCGACCGCAACGACCCTGCGCCCGGCGAGCGTGCCGGCAGCACCCAACACGCCCGCGAACAGGCCGACACCGGCGTAGAGGTCGAGCACGGGACCCTCGCCCAGGTCGCCGAGACCCGCCAGGCCGTCGGCGGCGGCCGCCACCAGCGCCGACGCGCCGTCGGGGCGGCACTGGAAGAACGAGTCGGCCGAGATCCGGAACCGGGCGCCGTCGATCTCCTCGTGGATGTGGGCCTGTCGCCCGGCGGCGAGCTCGCGTCGGCTGACGACGACCACGTCGTCGGGCACCGCCACCCGATCGGATGCCCCATCGACGACGACCATGCGTTCGCCGGTGTTGGCCCCGACCTTGATGCTCACCTCCGAGGCGTCGCCGAAGCGACCCTCGAGCAGGAGTTCGGCCGCCGACGGGTGGGCGATCGGGCACTCGTCGGGCACCGCCACCGCGTGGGACCGGGCCTGGCGGAACCCGGCCCGACCGTCGGCCACCGCCGCCCGCAGGATCGTCCGGTACCTGAGGGCGGGCAGCTCCGGACTCGGCTGCCAGGGGAGGTCGCCGTCGAAGCGACCCAGGCGGCGGAACGAGTCGGCCACGATGGCGCGCCGGGCGTCGGACGCTGCGGCCGACCCCAGGTGTTGCCAGTCGCAGCCGCCGCACCGTGGTCGGGCGTCGACGCGGGCGTGGGGGCACGGCGGCAGCACCCGACCGGGCCCCGGGTCGAGCACCTCCACCACGCGGCCATCGGCGTGACGCTTGTGGACGGCGGTCAGCTCGATCCGCGCCCGGTCACCGACGGCGGCGTCGGCGGCCAGGACCAGGCGGCCGGACGGCGCCCGGGTGATCCCGGCACCGCCGGTGGCCCAGCGGTCGACCGTCCCCTCGAAGGTCGTCCCCGGCTCGTCGACTGCGTCGGCGCTCTGCATCGGGGTCGATGATGGCATCATTGGCGGTCGTGTCCTCCTCCAACCGCATCCAGATCGTGCCGTCGGTGCTCCCGGCCGACTTCGCCCGGCTCGGCGAGGAGTGTCGAGCGCTCGAGGCCGCCGGCGTCGACCGGATCCAGTTCGACGTGATGGACGGCCGCTTCGTCCCCAACCTCACCTTCGGCGCCGACGTGATCGCCGCCTGTCGCGCCGAGGTGGAGGTCGGGTTCGAGGCCCACCTGATGATCGAGGACCCCGATCACCTGATCGGGTCGTTCGTCGAGGCCGGCTGCGAACTGATCATCGTGCACGCCGAGGCGTGCCGACACCTGCACCGCACGCTCGGCGCCATCAAGGAGGCCGGCGCCCAGGCGGCGGTGGCCTTCAATCCGGCCACCCCGAGCGACGCCGTGCGCAACGTGCTCGGACTGCTCGACCTGGTGCTGGTGATGACGGTGAACCCCGGGTTCGGCGGCCAGGCCTACCTGCCCGAGATGGAGGCGAAGGTGCAGCGCACCCGCCAGCTGCTCGACGACGCCGACCACTGGATCGACCTCGAGGTCGACGGCGGCATCAGCGACGCCACCGTCGCGGGAGCGGCCGCCGCCGGCGCCAACGTGCTGATCAGCGGTTCATGGCTGTTCCGCCACCCTGCGGGCAAGGCCGCAGCGGTGGCCGAACTCCGGGCCCTGGCCGAAGCGGCCCGAGTCCACTAGACCTCAGTCGGTGTTGTCGCCGACTCAGTCGGTGTTGTCGCCGACTCAGTCGGTGCCAGTGGCCTCGGCCTGGATCTCGCCGGCGCGCTCGATCACCCGGTCGAACAGGCCGTAGTCGCACGCCTCCTGGGCGCTGAACCACTTGTCGCGGTCGGAGTCCTCGGTGATCTGCTCGACGGTCTGCCCCGAGTGCTGAGCGATCAGCTCGGCCATCTCGCGCTTGATCTTCACCAGGTTCTCGGCCTGGATCGCGATGTCGGTCGCCTGACCCTGCACACCGGCCGACGGCTGGTGCATGAGGATGCGGGCGTGGGGCAGGGCGAAGCGCTTGCCGGGAGCACCGGCGGTGAGCAGGAACTGCCCCATCGAAGCGCCGAGGCCGAGGCACACGGTGCCGACGTCGGGCTTGACGAACTGCATCGTGTCGTAGATCGCCATGCCGGCGGTGACCGAGCCACCCGGCGAGTTGATGTAGAGCCAGATGTCCTTCTCGGGATCCTCGGCGGCAAGGAACAGCATCTGGGCTGCGATCGAGTTGGCGATGGTGTCGTCGACCTGCTGGCCGAGGAACACGATCCGGCTCTTGAGCAACTGGTGATAGACGTCGAAACCGAATCCACCGCTGGGGGTCTCGGCAACGGGCAAGCCTGGGGTCGTCATGGGTCAGAGGCTATCGGCACCGCCACCCCCGCGGCGGGATCGCGGTGCCCAACCCGCCGAGGGGCCCAGGGCCGACCGGCCTAGGCTCGTCGGGCCGACCCGATCGGCCACGCGGAGGTGGCGGAATTGGCAGACGCACCAGGTTTAGGTCCTGGCGCCTTCGGGCGTGGGGGTTCGAGTCCCCCCCTCCGCACGGTTCGCGAGCGCTCTCATGTCACGGGTTGTGGTCGACCCGTGCGACTCAGTGTCGGGCGTGCGAGACTGCGGGCATGGAGTCGGAGTTCCCCGCGCCGCAGGCGGGACTCATCATCGAGGTCCTCGGGGCCGAGCCGCTGGTACGCCCGTGGCGTCGGCGCTTCGATCCGGCCGCCGACGGGGTGCCGGCGCACATCACCGTGCTGTTCCCGTTCGTGGCGCCGCCCGACATCACCCCCGAGGTGCTCGACCGCGTGCGCGCGGTCGCTCGCACGATCGAACCCTTCGAGTACGAACTGGTCGAGTTCGGCCAGTTCCCCGGCGTCCTGTGGCTCCGACCTGAGCCCGAGAAGCCGTTCCGGGAGCTCACCGAGCGCCTGGTCGAGGCGTTCCCCGACCATCCCCCCTACGGCGACCCCGAGCTCGACCCGCTCCCCCACCTCACCCTCGGCTTCTTCGACGAGGACGAGATGCCGGCGGCGCTCGAGGAGGCCGAGCGCGACCTGGCCGCCCGCCTCCCGTGGAAGTGCAAGGCGCGCATGCTGTCGATCTTCGTCAACCACCCGCGCCTCGGCCCGAGCGGCTGGCGCTGCCGCCAGGTGATCCCCCTCGGCGAGCCCGGCCCGCCCGAGCGCGACTGACTCACCAGGTCTGACCCACCAGCCGACTTCTCACTGGGCAGGGCTCGGGTGTGAGGAGCTTCTCAGACGCCGGACACAAGCGGCGACACACCCGTCGCACAGCCGTCACGGGCGGGCCACGAACCGGAAACGGCGACGTGGTGGGCTTGGCGAATGGAACGACGACATGTCCTCGTGGTCGGCAACGGAATGGTCGGACAGCGGTTCGTCGAACGGCTGCTCGCCGCCGACACCGACGACTCGATCGACGTGACGGTGGTGGGCGAGGAGACTCGCTACGCCTATGACCGGGTCGCCCTGTCGAGTTGGTTCGAGGGCCGATCGGAGGACGACCTGAGCCTGGTCGCTGCCGAGTATCGCGACGACCGTCGGGTCGACTACCGACTCGGCACGAAGGTCACCGACCTCGACACCGACGCCCACCGGGCCACCCTCGACGACGGCACCGTGCTGGCGTGGGACGACGTGGTGCTCGCCACCGGCTCCTACCCCTTCGTGCCCCCGATCCCCGGCCACGAGAGCGCCGGCTGCTTCGTCTATCGCACCCTCGACGACCTCGCCGACATCCGCGCTGCGGCCGAGGGTGGCAGCGCCGGCCTGGTGATCGGCGGCGGCCTGCTCGGTCTCGAGGCGGCCAACGCCCTGCGAGCGCTCGGCCTCGAGACCCACGTGGTCGAGATGGCCCCCTACCCGATGCCGGCCCAGCTCGGCGAGGGCGGCGGCACGATGCTCGCCCGCTGGGTCAACTCCCTCGGCGTCACCCTGCACTGCGGGGTCGCCTCCGAGCAGTTCCTCACCGACGACACCGGCAGGGTCCGGGCGCTGAAGCTGGCCGACGGCCGGGAGCTCCCGGCCGACGTGGTCGTGTTCTCCGCCGGCGTGCGTCCTCGCGACGAGCTGGCCCGCTCGTGCGGGCTCGAGGTCGGCGAGCGGGGCGGAGTCGCCGTCGACGACACCCTCGCCACCTCCGCCCCCGGTGTGTGGGCGATCGGCGAGGTGGCCCTGCATCGCGGATCGGTGTACGGCCTGGTGGCTCCCGGCTACGAGATGGCCGCGGCCCTCGCCGACCGGCTGACCGGCGGCGATGCGGTCTACGAGGGCAGCGACACCTCGACCAAGCTCAAGCTCCTCGGCGTCGACGTCGCCACCTTCGGGGCGTCGACCGCCCAGGGCGACGGGGTCGACGAGATCGTCTACCACGACCCGCTCAACAAGATCTTCCGGCGCCTCGCCCTCGACATCGAGACCGGGTCCCTGCTCGGCGGCGCCCTCGTCGGCGACATCTCCGGCTACGAGATCCTCAGCGCCGTCGCCCAGGGCCTCGCCCCGCTCCCCGAGGACCTGCCGGCCTACGTGTTGCCGGCCTCGGTGCGCCCGCCCGAGGAGGGCGGTCTGCCCGACGCCGCCCAGCTGTGTTCGTGCAACGGCGTCTCGGCCGGCGACCTCCGTCAGGCCGTGCGCGACGGTGCGTGCACCGTCGGCGAACTCAAGGCGTGCACCAACGCCGGCACGAGCTGCGGCGGCTGCGTGCCGGGCATCAACACCCTGCTCAACGAGACCCTGGTCGAGATGGGCGTCGAGGTGTCGAACGCGATCTGCGAGCACTTCGACCACTCCCGCCAGGAACTGTTCGGGCTGATCCGCTTCCATCGCTACGCCACCTGGCAGGAGGTGCTCGCCAACCACGGCACCGGCCGGGGTTGCGAGATCTGCCGCCCGGTGGTGGCCTCGATCCTGGCGTCGCTGTCGAACGGCTACATCCTCGACGGCGACCAGGTCGCCCTCCAGGACACCAACGACCTCCACCTCGCCAACATGCAGCGCAACGGCACCTACTCGGTCGTGCCCCGCATCCCGGGCGGTGAGATCACGCCCGACCAGCTGATCGCCCTCGGCGAGATCGCCAAGGAGTTCGACCTCTACACCAAGATCACGGGCGGTCAGCGCATCGACCTGTTCGGCGCCCGCCTCCAGGATCTGCCGGCGATCTGGGCCAAGGTGATCGACGCCGGGATGGAGTCGGGCCACGCCTACGGCAAGTCGTTGCGCACGGTGAAGTCGTGCGTCGGCTCGACCTGGTGCCGCTACGGCGTGCAGGACTCGGTGGGCATGGCGATCGACATCGAGAAGCGCTACCGGGGCCTCCGCTCCCCCCACAAGATCAAGATGGCGGTGTCGGGCTGCACGCGTGAGTGCGCCGAGGCCCAGTCGAAGGACGTCGGGGTGATCGCCACCGAGACGGGGTGGAACCTCTACGTCTGCGGCAACGGCGGTCGCCAGCCCCGCCACGCCGACCTGCTCGCCTCCGACCTCGACGACGAGCAACTGATCACCGCCATCGACCGCTTCCTCATGTACTACATCCGCACCGCCGACCGGCTCCAGCGCACCTCCACCTGGCTCGAGTCGCTCGAGGGCGGGCTCGACCACGTACGCGACGTGGTGTTCGACGACGTGCTCGGCATCGCCGCCGAACTCGAGGACGACATGGCCCGCCACGTCGACACCTACGAGTGCGAGTGGACGGCCACGCTCGCCGACCCCGAGCGGCTCTCCCACTTCGTGGAGTTCATCAACGCCCCCGAGGAGTCCTCGACCCAGGTCTGGATCCGCGAGCGAGGCCAGAAGGTGCCCCAGTGAGCCCGACCACCCCCGCCCCCGTCACCACGATCGAGAGTTCCACGATGACCGAGATCGCCCCGCTCGAACGCTTCCCCCTCGAACGCGGCGTCGCCGCCCTGGTCGAGGGCCACGCCGTCGCCCTGTTCCGCCTCGGCCCCGACGAGGTCGTGGCGATCGACCACGTCGACCCGTTCACCGGCGTGCCGGTGCTCGCCCGGGGCATCGTCGGCTCGGCCGGTGAGGCCACCGTGGTCGCCTCGCCACTCCACAAGCAGCGCTTCGACCTCCACACCGGGGCCTGCCTCGACGATCCCGAGGTGACGGTGCGGACCTGGACGGTCGAGATCGTCGACGGCGTGGTCCACGTCACCGGCTGACCCTGCCACACTCGGGTGGTGACCGACTCCCCTGACCGTCGCCCCCTCGCCGGACGCACGATCGGCGTCACGGCCGACCGCCGAGCCGACGCCCAGATCAAGCTGCTCGAGGCCCGTGGCGCCGGCGTCGTGCACGGACCGGTGATCCAGACCCACCCCACGCCGTCGGAGGCCGAACTGCGGGCCAACACCGAGGCCCTCGTCGCCGAGCCGCCCGAGGTGATGGTGATGACGACCGGCCTCGGCGTCCGCACCTGGTTCTCGGCCGCAGACGACCTCGGCATGGGCGAGCAGCTGCGCCGAGCGCTCGCCCACACCGAGTTCCTCGCCCGTGGCCCGAAGGCGGCGAGCGCCATCGCCGCCGCAGGCTTCGGCGTGGCGTGGGTGGCCGCCCGCTACGACGACGTCGTCACCCGCCTGGTCGAACGCGGCGTCGACGGGGTGCGGGTCGGACTCCAGCGCGACGGCTCTGCCTCCGACGACCTGTCGCGCCGCATCGTCGCCCTCGGCGCCGACCTGGTGGAGATCCCCGTCTACCGCTGGGCCCTGCCCGACGATCCGACGAGCGCCGAGGCCCTGATCCGGGCCACCGTCGAGGGATCGATCGACGGACTGACCTTCACCGCCAAGCCGGCCGTCGAGCACCTCTTCGAGATCGCCGACCTCCTCGGCCTCACCGACGCGCTCGTCGAGCGGCTCTCGACGACGGCGACGGCGTTCTGCGTCGGACCGGTGTGCGCCACCGGCTTCGACGACCACCCCGGCGTCGACGTCGCGGTGCCGGAGCGCTTCCAGTTGGCGGCGCTGGTCAACCTCGTCGCCGATCGACTCGGCTGACGACCGCCGGCGAATCGCTCAACACCGAGTCGGGCCGACCGACGTCCTCTTCAACCGATCACCCGGGAATCCGGGGACCGGAGGCAACCCCGTCGCGTGCGAACCCGCGCCGCGTTCGGGATCAGGAGGAGAATCAACGTGAAGAAGAAGCACCTGTTCGCCGTCGCGCTCGCGCCCCTGGTGGCGTCGGCGGCGGCCCCGCCGCTCGGCGCCCTCGAGGTGGTCGACGGCCCGGTGGACGGTCCGTCCGAACTGCGGCCGGTCAGCGTCAACCGGCTGAGCAACCCCGGCTTCGAGGACTCGACGGTCCTGCCGTGGCAAGCCCTCAACCACGCCGACGCCGCCTTCCTCGACCTCCAGTCGACCGATGTCCGCAACGGCGAACAATCGTTGATCGCCGGCTCCCTCGCCGCCGAGGCTTCGTTCGTCCAGTTCAACGTCCCGCTCGGTTCGGCGACGCCGGGCGCCACCTACAGCCTCGGCGTGTGGGCCAAGATCGGCGACGACGAGGGACCCGGCGGGGACGGCCCGATCGGTGATCCGATCGGCGGCCGCCTGATCCTCGACGACGCCCCGGTGCCGCTCCACCCGTTGCTGCGGATGAGCACCTGGGTCGACGGCGAGCTCGCCCCTCGGACGGACCTGGGCACGGTCGACCGAGCGATCACGGACGAGTGGACCTTCGTCACCACGAGCTTCACGCTTCCCGAGGCCGGCTACGACGACGCCTACGTCGAGTTCTACCTCATGAACTCCTTCACGACCTATGTCTTCGACGACGCCGTGTTCATCGAGGGCTCCTTCACCACGCCCGAGGCGCCGACCGGCGTGACGGCCGAGGCGGGGATCGACTCGCTGGAGGTGTCCTGGGACGCGGCCCACGTCGGCTGGGACGGTGGAGAGGGAGCGGGCCACGAGGTGAGCCAGTACCACGTGACCGTCATGCCGACGATCACGAAGGACGCCCTCGTCGTCGACGAGCTGCCGACCCCTGACTGCGTGACCACCGAGACGTCGTGCGTGCTCGACGGCCTCGAGCCCGGTGTCGACTACACCGTCGCCGTCCGCGCGTTCAACGTGATGGGGCCGGGCGCCCAGGCCCACCTGTTCACCTCGACCCTCGATGCGACCGAACCGACCCCGGGCGAGCAGGAAGGCGAGGGGGACGAGGTCGACGAGCTGGCGCCGCTGCGTGTGGTGCAGGGTGAACGAGCCGCCGCCGGCCGGTCGATGGACCCCGCCCACGGCATCGTCGCCCGCCTCTACTGGGCCGTGCTCGGCCGGGCTCCCGAAGCCGGCGGCGCTCGCTTCTGGTTCGACCTCTACGACGAGGGTGAGTGGGACCTGCGACGGATCGCCCGCCACTTCGCCGAGAGCCCCGAGTTCAACGAGCGCTTCGGCGCCGACCTCGACGACGAGGGGTTCGCCCTCCTCGTCTACACCAACGCCCTCGGCCGCACCCCCGACGCCGATGGTCTGGCGTGGTGGCTCGAGCAGCTCGCCGACGGCATGAGCCGCGCCGAGATGGTGTTGCTGATCTCCGACTCGCCGGAGTTCCGCAGCTCGCACCCGATGCCCTGGGACTGACCGACCGGTCGGCCGCCTCGGTCGCTCCGGCGGCCGAGGCGCCTCAGCGGTGAGCGGCGAGGAAGTCGTCGCTCACCGCTGCGGCCACCCGGCGTGGGAGGTCGCCGCCCTCGACCATCGCTGCGAACAGCACCGGCCCGACGAGCTGGTGGACCACGAGCTCGATCTCGAGGTCGGCGGGCAGCAGGCCTTCGTCGACGCCGAGCTGGAGCACGGTCTCGAGGATCTGCTCCTGTTCCTCTCGTTCGGCCTCGGCGAGTTGTTCGATCTCGGTCGTCTGGTGCTTCAGCGCGAACAGGGCGGGCAGGATCCGCTGCCACTCCGGATCGCACGCCTGCTCGCCGAGGGCGGCGAGCACCGCCCGGAACGCCACGACGAAGCCGGCACCGAGGTCGATCTCGGGCAGGACGGGCATGTTGTGGCGCAACACGTCGACCAGCACGGCGTCGCGCGAATCCCAGTGGCGGTAGAGGGTCGCCTTCGACACCCCGGACCGGGCGGCGACGGCGTCGACGGTCACGCCGCGAGCCCCCGACTCGACGAGGAGCTGGGTGGCGGCGTCGAGGATCTTCGCCCGACTCCGGGCGACCCTCGGGTCGAGATCTGCTGGTGGCGTTGTGTCACACGTCATAGCGAAAACGGGGGGAAATCATCCGAAAGTGGGACGAACAGAACGATACCGTTTCGTACTGTTCGTGGCACCGCCTCTCGGCGGCACCAGCCCCCCGGAAAGGATGCCTCCTTGTCTTCGCCCTCCAGCGCCACCGCGCACCACCTCCAACCCGAGACGCCCGTGCTGTCGAAGCGGGAACAGAACTGGATCCTGACGACGATGTGCGTCGCACTGATGGCCGTCATCGCCTCGGTCTCGGGTCTGAACGTCGCCCAGCAGGAGCTCGCCCTCGACTTCGGCGCCTCGCAGGGCGCCGTGTTGTGGATCATCAACGGCTACACCCTCGCCCTCGCCGCCCTGCTGATGCCGATCGGCGCGATCGGCGACCGCTACGGCCGCAAGCCGGTGCTGATGGCCGGCCTCGTCCTGTTCGGCCTCGCCTCGGTCGGCGCCGCCCTCGCCACGGGCACCGCGATGATGATCGTGGCCCGCGTCGTCGCCGGCGCCGCCGCCGCGATGATCATGCCGGTCACCCTGTCGGTGGTCACCTCGACGTTCCCCGAGGAGCAGCGGGCCCAGGCGATCGGCATCTGGGCCGGCGTCGCCGGCTCGGGCGGCCTGATCGGCCTGTTCGTGTCGTCGTTCATGGTCGACTACCTCACCTGGCGCTGGCTGTTCATCCTGCCGATCGCGCTGGTGGCGGTCGCTGCGGTGCTCACCTCGCTGCACGTCCCCAACTCGGTGGAGCACGCCGAGCACCCCTTCGACGTCGTCGGCTCGGTGCTGTCGGCCCTCGCCATCGGCGGCATCGTGCTCGGCATCCACGAGGGCCCCGAGAAGGGCTGGGGCGACCCCCTCACCGTCGCCGGACTGGTCGTCGGTGTGGTCACCCTCGTCGCCTTCATCGTGTGGGAGCGCCGCCTGGAGGATCCCCTCCTCGACATGTCGGTGTTCCGTGACCGGGGGCTCGCGTCGGGCACCTTCACCCTCGTCGTGCTGTTCGGCATGATGTTCGGCATCTTCCTGGTGTTGTTCCCCTTCTTCCAGGCCGTCGTCGGCTGGTCGGCGCTGCGCTCGGCGGTCGCCCTCCTCCCGATGGCCGTGATGATGATGCCGACCTCGGCGCTCGCCCCGCAGGTGGCGAAACGGTTCGGGGTGCGGCGCACGATGGTGCTCGGCTCCAGCCTCGCCGGCATCGGCCTCGTCACCCTCGCCCTGCGGGCCTCGGTCGAGGGCGGTTACCTGTCGGTCCTGCCCGGCCTGATGGTCATCGGCCTCGGCATGGGTCTCACGATGACCCCGGCGACCGAGGCCATCACCAGCACGCTGCCGGCCGAGAAGCAGGGTGTGGCCAGCGCCCTCAACGACACCAGCCGCGAGGTCGGAGGCGCCGTGGGCGTCGCCCTGCTCGGGGCCATGCTCAGCTCCGGCTACAGCTCGGCGATCGAGCCTGCGCTCGAGGGCCTGCCGCCCGAGCTGGCGGAGCCGGCGTCGGAAGGCATCGGCAACGCCTTCGGCGTGGCCGGCATGGTCGCCGAGACCGACCCGCAGCTCGCGGGCACGATCATCGACGCCGCCCAGCACGCCTTCGTCGACGGGTGGATCTCGTCGATGTGGGTGGGCGTGGCCATGGTCGCCTCCGCCGTCGTCGTCCTCCTGGTCCGTGGCCCGCTCGAGGCCGAGGCCTCCGACGACGCCGCCGAGACGATCCCCGCCACCGTCACCGCGTAGGATCACCTCCATGGAGACTCGCGCCCTCGGTCGCCTCCAGGTCCCGGTGGTGGGCCTGGGGTGCAACAACTTCGGGATGCGCATCGACGCCGAACAGACCCGAGCGGTGGTCGACGCCGCCCTCGAGGTCGGTGTCACCTACTTCGACACCGCCGAGGCCTACGGGGGTGGCGAGAGCGAGGTGATGCTCGGCGCTGCGCTGAAGGGCCGACGGGACGAGGCGATCATCGCCACCAAGTGGGGCCACACCGCATCGCTCACCGAGGGCGAGCGGGGTGGCGACCCGGCCCAGATCCGGATGCGACTCGAGCGCAGCCTGGCCAAGCTCGGCACCGATCGGGTCGACCACTACCAGCTCCACCGCCCCGACCCCGACACGCCGGTCGCCGAGACGCTCGGGTGTCTCGCCGAGCTGCAGGCGGAGGGCAAGATCCTCGAGATCGGGTGCACCCACCACACCGCCGCCGAGCTGCGGGAGGCGGCGACGGTCGCCGGGGCGGAGGGGCTCCCCTCCTACCCCTCGATCCAGAACCACTACAGCCTGCTCGAGCGGGCCCCGGAGACCGACGGCGTGTTCGACGCCTGCCGCGACCTCGGGGTCGGCTTCGTCCCCTACTTCCCCCTCGAGTCGGGACTGCTCACCGGCAAGTACCGCAAGGACCAGAGCCGACCCGAGGGGTCACGCCTCGCCGAGTGGGGCGAGCGGGCCGAGAACTTCATCGACGACGCCAAGCTCGACGTGGTCGAGGCGCTGATCGCCTGGGCCGCCGACCACGGACGCTCGCTCCTCGATCTGGCGATCTCGTGGCACACCTCGCACCCCCTGGTCGCCACGGTGATCTCGGGCGCGACCAAACCCGGGCAGGTGCAGGCCAACGCCGACGCCGCCGGCTGGCAACTCAGCGACGCCGAGCGAGCCGAGGTCGACGCCATCGTCGGCGTCTGACCGAGCAGCAGCGCCGCATCACCAACACTGCATCATCGGCACAGCCTCACCAACCGAGTGCGTCGGCGGCCTGGCCCAGGGCCAGCTCCAGGCTGGCGAGGGCGCGGGCCCGATGGCTCAGCGACGCCTTCTCCTCGGCGGTCATCTGGGCGAACGTGCGCCCCTCGCCCTCGTCGGGCTCGAACACCGGGTCGTAGCCGAAGCCATTGTCGCCTCGACCCGTCGGGGCGATCAGCCCGGTGACCGACCCCTCGGCGGTGATGCCGGCGCCGTCCGGCCCGAGCACGGCGACGACGGTGCGGAACTCCGCCCGGCGATCGTCGCGTTCGACGGCACCGGCCGCATCGAGTTCACGGAGGAGCTTGGCGACATTGGCAGCGTCGTCGTGACTGTCGGCGTCGCCGTCGTCGGCGGCATAGCGAGCGCTGCGCACGCCGGGCGCGCCGCCGAGCGCCTCGACGAACAACCCGGTGTCGTCGGCCAGGGCGATCGCTCCGGTGGCCGCCGCCACCTCCGACGCCTTCTTGATCGCGTTGGCCTCGAGGGTGTCGCCGTCCTCGACGGTGTCGGCCAGGTCGGCCGGTCGGGGCTCGACGACGAACCGACCCTCGAGGAGGGCCTGGAGTTCGGCCACCTTCTTGGGGTTGGCCGAGGCCAACACGATCCGACGGGTCATGCCCGGGGCTCGACCGTGCGGGGCGCCGGCGGGCTGGCGAGCAGCTCGCGCTGGGCGGCGGTGATCTGTTCGATGCCGGCGGCGCCGAGGTCGAGCAGCGTGTTGAGCTGGTCGCGGCCGAACACCGCGCCCTCGGCGGTGCCCTGCACCTCGATCATGTCGCCCTTGCCGGTCATCACGATGTTCATGTCGACCTCGGCGGTGGAGTCCTCGACGTAGGGCAGGTCGAGCCGGCACTCGCCGTCGATGATGCCGACGCTGATCGCCGCGCACTCGGTGAGCAGCGGCTGGGTGTCGAGTCCGAGCCGGGCGATGGCGTCGGCCAGCGCGACGTAGCCGCCGCAGATCGATGCGGTGCGGGTGCCGCCGTCGGCCTGGAGGACGTCGCAGTCGACGTTGATCTGACGCTCGCCGAGCAGGGTCATGTCGACCACGGCCCGCAGGCTCCGGCCGATCAGCCGCTGGATCTCCTGGTCGCGGCCGGAGGTGCGGCGGCGGATCCGTTCGGGCGACGACCCGGGCAGCATCGAGTACTCGGCGGTCACCCAGCCCTTGCCGGTGTTGCGCATCCACCGGGGCACGTCCTCGTCGACCGACGCGGTGCACAGCACGTGGGTGCGCCCGAACTTCACGAGGACCGAGCCATCGGCCATGTCGGTGAAGTCACGCTCGAAGCTGAGCGGTCGGAGTTCGTCGGCGGCACGGCCATCAGGTCGCATGTGGTTCCCATCTTTCTGCATTGGCGAGTTCTGGTCCCAGGAGTTTGCTCCCGAGCACGGTGAAAGCGGTGACATCTCCCGACGAGATGAAGGTGTGGCGGCCGCGGCGGCCGGCCTCGGGGTGGGCGAGACCGGCGGCGCCGAGCCGATCGGCCAGGGCGAACGCCGTCTCGTCGGCCGACGACACCAGCACGACGTCGGGCCCCATCACGTCGCCGATCACCCGAGCCAGGTAGGGGTAGTGGGTGCAGCCGAGCAGGAGGGCATCGACCTCGGCGTCGACGACCGGCGCGAGGAGCCGCTCGGCCAGGATGCGGACCTCGGCGCTGTCGAGGTCGCCGCGTTCGACGAACTCGACGAAGCCGGGGCAGGCGCAGGTGACGACCTCGACCGTCTCGCCGGTGAGGGCGCTGTGGCGGGCGACGGCGCGTTCGTAGGCGCCCGAGCCGATCGTGCCGACCGTGCCGATCACCCCGAGCCGGCCGGTGCGGCCCATCGCGGCGACGGCGTGGGCGCTGGCCGCGACGCCGGGATTGATCACGCCGATCACGTCGATGTCGAGGCGGGCCCGCAGGTCGCCGAGGGCGGCGGCGGTTGCGGTGTTGCAGGCGACGACGAGGATCTTGATGTCGTGCTCGGCGACGAGATGGTCGGCGATCTCGAGGGCGTAGGCCCGCACCTCGTCCTGCGACTTCGAGCCGTAGGGGTAGCGGCCGGTGTCGCCGAGGTAGACGAGATCCTCCTCGGGGAGGAGGTCGATGGCGGCGCGAGCGACCGTCAGTCCGCCGAAGCCGCTGTCGAACATGCCGATCGGTCGTGGGTCCACTGACGCATCAGCCTAGGGACTTGATGGGCAGGTGTTCCCGATCCCTGGATCGCCACGCTGGGTGGCCACTACGTTGCTCCCACGGACGTTCGGCCCGTCGGGTTGGAGGGCCCGGCAGGCCGAACGAACGTCAAGTCTTGGGTGATGACCATGGACGAAGGCCGGACCACAAGGTCCGGCCTTCGTCGCGTTCAGAAGTAGATGACGGTCAGAAGTAGATGACCTCGTCGAGCTTGGCGATGACGTCTTCCATCGGCTCGGTGTAGGCGCCGGTCGACAGGTACTTCCACGCACCGTCGCACACCACGAACAGGATCGTGGCCTGCTCGTCGTCGCCGAGGCGCTCGGCGACCTTCACGGCGCCGGCCAGGGCCGCCCCGGAGCTGATGCCGGCGAAGATGCCGGCGTCGGCGACGAGCCGGCGGGTCCACTCGAGCGACTCGGCGGGGCGCACGATGCGCTTGCCGTCGAGCAGGTCCATGCCGCCCCACTTGTCGAACACGGGCGGCACGTAGCCGTCGTCGAGGCTGCGCAGTCCCTCGACGCGCTCACCGCTCGGCGGCTCGACGGCGTAGATCTTGACGTCGGGCTTGTGTTCCTTGAGGTAGGTGCCGACCCCCATCAGCGTGCCGCTCGTACCGAGACCGGCGACGAAGTGGGTGATGTCGGGCACGTCGGCCAGGATCTCGGGGCCCGTGCCCTCGTAGTGGGCGCGGGGGTTGGCCTCGTTGCCGTACTGGTAGAGGAACACCCAGTCGGGGTGCTCCTCGCTCAGCTTCAGGGCCCGACGGACGGCGCCGTTGGAGCCCTCCTCGCCCGGCGACGGGATGATCTCCGCGCCGTAGGCCTCGAGCACCTCGCGTCGCTCCTTGGTGACGTTCTGCGGGAGCACGATCTTGAGGTGGTAGCCCTTGATCCGACAGATCATCGCCAGGGCGATGCCCGTGTTGCCCGACGACGGCTCGATCACCGTCTTGCCGGGCACGAGCTCGCCCGACGCCTCGGCCGCCTGCACCATGTTGAGCGCGATGCGGTCCTTCACCGACCCGGCCGGGTTCTGCCCCTCGAGCTTGGCGAGGATGCGGGCGTTGGGGTTGGGACTCAGCTGGCTCACGTCGACCACGGGCGTGTTGCCCACCAGGTCGAGCACCGAGGCGTAGACGGCCATGGGGATCAGCCTCCGGCGACGGCGGGGAGGATGGCCAGCTCGTCACCGTCGTTGACGGCGGTGTCGAGCTTGTCGAGGAAGCGGATGTCCTCGTCGTTGACGTAGATGTTGACGTACTTGCGCACGCCGCCATCGTCGTCGATCAGGTTGGGGGCCAGGCCGGGGTGATCGGCGACGAGACCGTCGACGACCTCCTTGACCGTGGTGCCCGCCACCTCGACGGTGGCGTTGCCGCCGGCGGCGGTGCGCAGGACGGTGGGGAGGCGAACAGTGATTGCAGACATGGGATCTCCCGGCTCGATGAGCCACTGGGGGGCGATTCTCGACAAACCCGACAAGAATCGTAGGGATTCCACTATGCCAACGCCACGCCCTCTTCGGCTATTCCGGCCAGCACGGGCACATCGTCCCCCGTTCCGTCGACCCGGAAACTCCGGAGTTCGGGGTCGCCCCACGCCAGCGACACGATCACCCAGTGCCACGACGGCGGCACGAGCGGCTTGGTCGCCTCGGCGACGTCGGTGGCCGACGGGTAGGCGCCGGTGTGGGTGTGGGAGTGCATGACCCCGACGATCTCGAGGCCGGCGTCGTCGGCGATCCGCTCGGCCTTCATGTAGCCCATCGGGTCGAGCTGGAAGTAGCGCGACGACGCCGCTGCGTTGCGGATCGGCAGGAACCCGACGATGGGCGCATCGGGCCCGCCGCCGGCCTCGGCGGTGAGCAGTCCGCACGCCTCCTCGGGGTAGACCCGCCAGGCCTCGGCCAGGATCTCGTGCCACACCGGCGTCTCGAGTCGGAGCATCAGGGGCCAGGCTAGCTAGCCTCGGAGCCGATGGCCGTGAAGATGGTGGCGACCAACAAGACCGCCCGACGAGATTTCGAGATCCTCGAGACCTTCGAGGCCGGCATCGTGCTGCGCGGCGTCGAGGTGAAGGCGCTCCGCGAGGCCAACGTCACGCTCAACGATGCCTACGCCCGCTTCGAGGACGGCGAGCTGTTCCTCGTCGGCCTCCACCTCGCCCCCTACAGCCGCGGCGGCCTTCAGGGCCGGTTCGAGGCGGCCCGCAAGCGCAAGCTGCTCCTCCACCGCTACGAGCTCGACCGCCTCAACTCCAAGGTCAACCAGGACCGGCTGTCGTTGGTGCCGATGGCGATCTACTTCAAGGACGGTCGAGCGAAGCTCGAGTTCGGCCTGGCCCGTGGCCGCAAGACGGTCGACAAGCGGCAGATGATCGCCAAGCGAGACGCCGACCGCGAAGCGCGCCGCGAGCTGGCCGAGCGCACTCGCCGCTAGGCGGTCTCGTCGCCGCCCACCTCGCCGCGGGCCTCGTCGAGGCGGCGGCGCAGATCCGCCTCGTAGGCGTCGAGCGCTTCCTGCCAGCCGGGGATCTCGGTCGGGCGCCCCTCGGCCCGCAACTCGTCGCGCACCATCGCCGTGCGTTCGAACGCGGCGAGGGTCGGTTCGTCGAGGAGGTCGGTGATCTGTCGCCGCAACCAACTCGCCATCGCCGGACTGCGGCCGCCGGTCGAGATCGACACCGTGATGCCGCCGGCCCGCACCACCGCGGGCAGGATCGCCGAGCAGTGTTGGGGGTCGTCGGCGGCGTTGCACCAGATGCGACGCTCCTCGGCCGCCCGGAACACCGCCCCGTCGACGGCGGGGATCCCCGTGGCGGTCACCGCGAACCAGGCGCCGTCGAGGTCGGCCGGCTCGAAGGGGCGCTCGCGGATCTCGGCCACGCCCAGCGCCCGCATGTCGTCGCTCACCTCCGGGGCGACCACCACCACCTCGGCGTCGCGGTCGTGGTAGGCGGCGGCCTTGCGAGCGGCGATGCGTCCGGCGCCGACGACGATGACGCGCC
>JBPEXC010000529.1:0-2704 GCA_052032035.1 Acidimicrobiales bacterium
GCAAGGGGAGTTCTCGCGGGCCCCGCACCTGGCCGGCCGACCAGCGGGCGTCACCGGCCGCCTCGAACTCGGGGAAGCGGGCCAGCCACTCCTCGATCGCCACCCGCAGCTCCATGCGGGCGAGATTGGAGCCGAGGCAGCGGTGGATGCCGAGACCGAACGCGGCGTGGCGGTTGCGGGCTCGGTCGATCACGAACTCGTCGGCCCGGTCGAACACCTCGGGGTCGCGGTTGGCGGCCGGGAAGGGCAGCAACGTCCAGTCGCCCTCCTTCATCGGACACCCCGACACCTCGACGTCGGCCGCCACGACGCGGGCCATCGTGACCGGGGCGTAGAACCGCAGGAACTCCTCGACTGCGAACGGCATCAGGTCGGGTTCGGCGGCCAACCGGCGGCGATCCTCGGGGTGGGTGGCGAGGTGGTGGAGCGCGGAGCCGATCGCCGACCAGGTCGTGTCGATGCCGGCGATGATCAGCAGGGCGATCGTGCCGCGCACGTGCTCGTCGGAGAGCGGCTCGCCGTCGATGTCGAGGTCGAGCAGGTAGCTCACCAGGTCGTCGCGAGGTTCGGCCCGGTGGTCGGCGATCACCGCGTCGAGGTAGTAGTCGAGGGTGTCCTCGACGGCGAGGGTCGGGTCGGGCCGCGGGTCCTCGATGATGCGATTGATGAAGCCACGGAACTTCGGGCCGTCGGTCGTCGGCACCCCGAGCATCTCGGCGATCACCATCACCGGGACGTGCTGGGTGTAGTCGAGCGCGGCATCGATCGTCACGGCCGACGAGCCATCGGCCGCCGGCGTCGCCTCGATCTCGTCGAGGAGGCGGCGGCAGATCTCGCGGGTGGCGTCCTCCCAGGGGGCGATGGCCTTCGGCGAGAACGCGGGCAGCAGGAGCCGTCGGGCGAATGCGTGGAAGGGCGGGTCGGAGGTGATCGGCGGCGCGGCGCCGATCGGGCGGGGCATCTCGGTGCGGAAGTCGGAGACGATGACGTCCTGGGACGTGAAGTGCTCGGTGTCGTTGGCGATCGCCGAGATGTCGGCGTGCGACACCGGCAGCCACGTCCCGCCGAAGCGTTCGGTGTGGGCGACCGGGCACCCCGACGCCCGCACCTGCTCCCAGATCTCGGGGGCCTGACGGCCGTACTCGGGGTCGGTGTGATCGAAGTCGGTCAGCCAGTCGGCGACCGGTTCGCGCTCGTCGAGCCGGGTCTTGTAGGTGGGTGTGGTGGTCACGGATCCCTCGGCGGTCACGGGCAATCCCCCTCGTCGTCGGTCACAGCGTCGGCCGTCGTCCGGCCGACCTTAGCGCGAATCTTTACACCGTAAGGCACCACCCCTGCACCGACGAGGTGTCACACTTCGGGACAGAACGGGAACCCGCCGACGCTCCGCGTCGTTGGGACCGGAACGGACGGCGCACACCGCGCCTCGCCGCCACCCGGCCGGGTGGCTCGGGAGGTGGCATGGGAGGGGGTATCGCAATGGGCATCGGGTTCTTCGAGATCGGCGTCGCCGGCGCTGCTCTCCTCGTGCTGGGCCTCCTCCTCGACGCCGTTTTCGAGGGCCTCTTCGAGGGGCTGGTGCCGAGCGCCGACTGGATGAGCCTGCCCGTGGTCGGCGCCGCCCTCACCGCCTTCGGGTTCGGCGCGTCGATCGCCCACGATCAGCTCGGCGCCGCCACTCCCCTCGCCCTCGCTGCGGGCACCGCGCTCGCCGTCGCCAGTGGGAACGGTGCTGCCCGACTGACCCGATCGGCGATCGGCATGGCCACCGACGGCACGCCCACCTCGGCCGACCTGGTGGGCACCGAGGGCCGGGTCGTCACGCCGATCGACGGCGATCGGGCCGGCGAGGTGGTCGTCCGGCTGGCCGGGCAGCCCATGAAGCTCTCCGCCCTCGCCACCGAGGGCAGCGACGCCGCGTTCGCCAGCGGCGCCGAGGTCGTCGTCGTCTCGGTCGTCTCGCCCACCCGGGTGCGGGTGATGGCCGCCGACCACTTCTGGGCGTCGAAGTGACCGTCGCCGGGCCTCCGTCGCCCGGACCTCTTCTCACCATCAACCACTCCGAAAGGACCCACCACCCATGACCGCCTTGTTGTCGTTCATCGGCGTCATCGTCTTCCTGATCCTCGCCGTCGGCGGCCTGGTGCTCTCCCGCATCAAGGTGGCCGGGCCCAACGAGGCGTTCATCATCACCGGCCGCAAGGGCAAGGCCGTGACCAACCCGGAGACCGGCGTCGTCTCCACCGACCTGTCGGGCCAGAAGGTCGTGATGGGCGCCAGCGTGTTCGTCGTCCCGTTCGTGCAGCGGCTCGGGGTGCTCGACCTGTCGTCGCGCCAGATCGGCATCTCGGTCGGCTCCGCCGTGTCGTCGCACGGCATCAAGTGCTCCCTCGAGGGTGTGGCCGTCGTGAAGGTCGGCGGCACCGAGGACGCGATCCGCGCCGCGTCGCAGCGGTTCCTCGGCCAGCAGGCCGACATCGACCACTTCACCCAGGAGGTGCTGGCCGGTTCGCTGCGAGCGATCGTCGGGCGCCTGAGCGTCGAGGAGATCATCAAGGACCGCGCCGCCTTCGCCCGAGAGGTCGCCGAGGAGGCCGAGTCGTCGCTGACGAACCAGGGGCTGGTGCTCGACACCTTCCAGCTCCAGGACATCCAGACCGAGGGCAACTACCTCCGCGACCTCGGCCGACCCGAGGCGGCCCGG
>JBPEXC010000053.1:0-2439 GCA_052032035.1 Acidimicrobiales bacterium
GCCGGACTCGAGGCGCTCGGCGACGACGCCCTCACGGCCGCCCTGGGCCGCACCCTCACCGAGCTGGCGGCCGAAGCCGGGGGCGACGCCTCCGACGTCCAGGTCGAACTCACCGTCGTGCTGCCGGGCAACCCCGACTCCGACGTCGTCCTCACCGGGCAGCCGGTCGTCGATCTCGATGACGGGGTCGGTGCCCGCTGGACCACCGACCTCGCCGCCACGTCACCCACCCAGGTCGTCGTCGGCTCGTCGAGCCGGGGCGTCGCCGCCCTCGTCTGGCGCGGCGTGGCCATCGTGGCCGGCGTGCTGGCCGTGTTGGTGGCCTTCGGCCACATCCTGCGGCTCGTGCGCCCCGAGCGGCGCCGCCGTCGGGGCGGATCGGCGACCAAGCCCCGACCATCGGCGAAGGGCGACGGCCGGCCCAAGCCGGCGCCTGCCGAGGTGGTCGAGGGGCCGGCCGACCTGGCGGGCGGCACGGCTCCGGAGCAGGCGGCCCCCGCCGTCGTCGCCCTCGACGGCATGGGCGTGCTCTATCGCGAGGGCTCCGACATCGCCGAGATCCTGATCCCGTTCGCCCGCGAACACGGCTCGGAGGCGACCGACGACGCCATCCAGGCCCGGGCCCGGATGCTGAGTCTGGGCCGCCTGACCCCCGCCGACTTCTGGCACGCGATCGGCGTGGAGGGCGACCCGAACGAACTCGACGACGCCTACCTGGCCCGCCACCAGCTCAACCCCGGCGTGGTGAAGTTCCTGCGCGACCTCCGCGACCGGGGCGTGAAGGTGGCGTGCATCACCGACGACGCCGCCACCTGGGCGCACAAGCTCCAGGTGCGGCACAGCCTCGGCGGCCTGATCGACCCGTGGGTCGTCAGCGGCTCGGTCGGGGTCCGCAAGCCCGACGCCCCGATCTTCGAGGTGCTGCGGCGCGTCACCGGCCATCCTCCGGCCGAGATCCTCGTCGTCGACGATCGGCTCGACAATCTCGATGCCGCCCGGCGCCTCGGGTTCCAGACCGCCTGGTTCGCGCCGCAGGGCGACGTGGCCGGCTCTCGGGGCCACGCCATCCTTCGCAGCTTCGCAGTCGCCGAACCGGCCGGCGACGCTTCCTGAGCACCTCGGGCAGCGCCCGGCAGCTCAGCCGCGGGCGAGGCGGTATTCGTCGAATGCGATCTTGAGGAAGGCGACGTCGTCGACGAAGTAGCGCCGGAACAGGCGCCGTGGCTCCTTGCCGAAGCGGTAGAGCCACTCGAGGCCCAGACGCTGGAAGCGTTCGGGAGCTCGCGGCACGATGCCGAGGTGCATCTCCGCACTGGCACCGAAGCAGCACACCAGCGGGGTCGGGGCCGCAGCCGGCCACTCGTCGAGCAGGCGGCGGGCGAGTCGGGTCTGGGCCGGATTGCCGATGCTGAACACCACGATCGGCGCCGGGGTGCCCAGGCGGGTCACCTCGCCGACCTCGGCGGCGAAGGCGTCGAGGCCGTCGTCGTCGCCGGGGGCGAATCGCGGCGCCACCAACACCCGGGCCTCGCCGTGCTCCTCGTGGAGCCGCTTGGCCACGACGTCGGTCGGCGCGACGACCGTGATCGGCAGCCCGTCGCGTCGCGCTCGCTCCCAGATCAGCGGGAAGAGGTCGCTGCCGGGGGTTCGCACGCCGACGCGTCGGCCGAGCCGGTTGGCGACCGCCACGACGGGCGCGCCGTCGGCGACGACGAAGGCGGCCCGACGGAACGTCTCGTGGTCCTCCCGCCACTCGTCGCGCCGCAGCTTGACCAGGAGATCGACGTTGGGGGTGACGACGAGGGGGAGCCGGTCGTCGGCCAGGCCGGTGCGGGCACAGTCGCCGCCGAGGCCCGGTCGCATCGCATCGGGGCGGCAGTGGGCGAGGAGGGCGTCGACCACCCGGGCGTGCGCGGGATCGTCGTTGACGACGAAATCGAGACCGAACACCTGTTGCCGGTCGAGGGGGACGCTGCCGCTCTCACTCACTCCTCTCCCTGTCGGCGCGTCGCGGGAGGGCCTGAACCGGTTTTTCGACGGTCTCGGTCGAGCCCGATCGCTGTCAGCGGCCGTCTCTAGGGTGACCGCCATGGCCAAGCCCCGTCGCGTCCACCTGTGCTCCGAGTGCGGAGCCCGCCATCCCACCTGGTCGGGGCGCTGTGGTCACTGCGGTGGCTGGGCCACCGTGTCGGAGGAACCGGTGGCTGACGCCCCCTCGGGCACCGCGGCCGCCGTCGCTCCCTCCACCCCGTCGGTCCCGAATCCGCTGGCCGGATTCGACCCCGGCGCCGTGTTGCCGTCCCCCACCGGGCTGCCCGAGCTCGACCGGGTCCTCGGGGGCGGTTTCGTGCCGGGCGGGGTCGTGCTGTTGGGTGGTGAGCCCGGCATCGGCAAGTCGACCCTCAGCCTGCAGGCGGCGCGGGCCGTCGCCGCCGGCGG
>JBPEXC010000530.1:0-1617 GCA_052032035.1 Acidimicrobiales bacterium
GGTCGTCACCTGGGGAATCGCGGGCGGATCCGTCGGGTTGGCAGGGGGGATGTTCGACGACCGACTCCGCCCGGTGAGCGGGCGCGCCCTCCGACCGCTGGTGGCGGTGGCCGGGTCGACCCCGCCGTGGGCACTCACGGTGGCCGGGCTCGCGGTCGGCCTCGCGGCGGCCGGCGCCGCTGCGGTCGGTTGGTGGGGCGCGGCGTCGGTCGGCTGGCTCGTCAACCGGCTGTTCGACGGGTTGGACGGCGAGGTTGCCAGAGCGCAGGGTCGGGCCGGTCGGCTCGGCGGCCTCTGGGATCTCACCGCCGATGTGGCGGTCTACGCCGCGATCCCGCTCGGCGTCGCCGCCGGCGTGGGGACGATGGCGGCGTGGCAGGCGAGCGCCGCGCTGCTCGCAGCCTGCTACCTCAACATCACGACGGCGACCGTCGTCGGCGGGCTGGCCACCGCCGGGTCCGGGGCGGAGCCGGCTCGGGTGCCGTTGTCTGCCGGTCTGGTCGAGGGGGCCGAGACGATCGTGCTCTACACGGCGATCCTCGTCGTCGGTCCATGGCGGGTCGAACTGGTCGCGCTCGCGGCGGCGGCGATCGCTTCCGGGGCGGTCGTCCGCGCCGCTGGTGCGGGCCGTCGGAGCGTGGCCTGATGGGCCGACTCGACCGTGGGCGGCCGGGAGGTGGGGGAGCGGCGACCCGGGCCCGCCGCCTGGCGGTCGCCGTGGTGTGGGCGGGCACGGTCGCCGGCGTGTTCGTGTGGGCCCGCTCCCGCTCGCTGTCGGCGGTCGACGCCGCCGAGGAGCTCCGCGGGTTGCTCGCCGACCGGTGGTGGGGGCCGCTGTTGTTCGTCGCCGTCTACGTCGCTCGACCCGTCGTGCTGTTCCCGGCCTCGGTCCTCACCGTGCTCGGCGGTCTGGCCTTCGGTCCGCTCTGGGGCCTCGGCCTCACCGTCGTGGCATCGAACGCCTCGACGGCGGCGCTCTACGGGATCGGCCGGTTCTTCGGGTCCGAGGGTGCCGCCGACGCCGTCGCCCGGCGGCTCCAGCCGGCGGTGGCGCGACCCTTCGAGGTCACCCTGCTCGCCCGCCTCGTCTACCTGCCCTTCGATGCCGTCGGCTATGCCGCCGGCTTCGTCCGGCTCCGGTTCTGGCCGTTCCTCGCCGGATCGGCGCTCGGGACCCTGCCCGGCACCGCCGCCTTCGTCGGGTTCGGGGCGTCGGTCACCTCGCTCGACGCCGGTCGTCCGGCGTTCGACCTGCGCGTCCTCGCGGCGTCGATCATCCTGGCGGTGGCGGGCGCATCGTTGGCTCGACGCCTGCGCGACGCTCGCCCGAACGAGACCGCCTCCGACACGACCACCTCCAACGAGAGCCCCCCATCGACATGAGTCCGTCGCCCACCTCGAACCCGCACCTCGTCGTCATCGGCTCCGGCTCCGGCGGCCTCACGGCGGCCATCGGGCTCAGCCGCCTGGGCCGTCGGGTGCTGCTCGTCGAAGCGGGCGACGTCGGCGGCGACTGCACCAACCTGGGCTGCATCCCCTCGAAGACCCTGCTCGACCGCAGCGCCCGGTTCGCCGCAGGCGGCAGGGCGGGTGTGGGTGACGCGTCTGCCGTGCTGG
>JBPEXC010000531.1:0-3213 GCA_052032035.1 Acidimicrobiales bacterium
GACGAGGCGACCGGCCGGCTCGTGAAGATCGTGCGCGACGAGCGTCCCCACGTGATGATGACCTACTCCGACGACCAGCAGGGCTACCTCCACCCCGACCACCTGCGGGTCCACGACATCAGCGTCCTCGCCTACGAGCGGGCCGCCGACCCGGCCTGGTATCCCGAGCTCGGCGAACCGTGGCAGGTGTCGAAGCTCTACTACTCCACCTGGTCGCGAGCCCGGATCGTCGCCTACCACGAGGCCTACGGCCGGCTCGGCGCCGAGTCGCCCTACGACGAGAAGTGGTTCGAGCGGCCCTCGCAGGACCACCGGATCACCACCAAGATCGACATCACCGACCACTTCGGGGCCCGACGGGCGGCGCTGCTGGCCCACGCCACCCAAATCGACCCCGAGGAGAAGTTCTGGTTCGGGCTGTCCGACGACCACGCGGTGGAGGCCTACCCGTGGGACGACTACATCCTCGCCCGCAACGAGGTCGGTCCGATCCCGGTGCCCGACGAGGGCGAGGACGTCGAGCACGACCTGTTCGCCGGGATCGAGGCGACCGTGAGCGGCGACCGATGAGCGTCGTGTTCGACGACGAGTTCGTGGCCGGGCTGGCCGCGGCGGCCGACGATCGGCCCGAGGTGCCGGGGATGGACGCCGTCGTCCAGTTCGTGATCGGCAAGAAGGCCGGGGCGGTGGCCCGGATCGCCGGGGGCCGCGTGGTCGGCGTCGCCGAGCTCGACGACGGCGTCGAACCCGACGCCCAGCTCGTGTTCACCGCGGCGCAGGCCGAGGCGCTGGTCGGCGACGAGGCGACCCTCGAGGTCGACTACATGCGGGGCGACTTCAAGCCGACCGGCTCGACCCGCGCCATCGCCGCCGCGCTCTTGGCGCTGCGGTAGGCGGTCGTCGGCGACGCGCCGTGAGATCGAGCTGAGTGAACTCGCCCGCTCGGGCGAAGTGACCCATCGTCGGCAACGCCGCCGTTCCTATCGTCGCCCGCATGCGGCGACCCAACCTGTCCTCTGTTCGTTCTCGCGCGGCTGTTCGTGCGCGCGCTGCTGTTTGCGCTCGCGCTGCGATCGCGGCGGGTGCCCTGATCGGTGGGGTGATCGGGGTGGCCCCGGCCGGTGCGTCGGTGCCCGGCCAGTCCTTCACCCAGACCCAGTGCGAGGCGTACTCCGATGCGGTCGCCCGGCTCTACACCGCGGCCCTCGATCGCGAACCCGAGCAGGGTGGCTTCGACTGGTGGCTCGAGGAGTACACCCAGGGCCGGTGGACGCTGCCCCGCATGGCGCAGTTCTTCGTCGAGTCGCCCGAGTTCCAGCAGAAGTACGGGGCGCTCGACGACCGGGCCTACATCACCCAGATCTACCGCAACGTGCTCGACCGAGAGCCCGACGGCGAGGGCCTCGACTTCTGGGCCGGGCAGATGACCGGCGGCATGAGCCGGGCGATCCTCCTGCTCCGCTTCAGCGAGTCGCCGGAGAACATCACCAACTCCGGCACCTCCCAACCGGCGCTCGGCGAATTCAACGAGGGCCGGAGCGAGGGGCCGTGGGTGTGCGGCCCGGACCTGTCGCGCCACCTCCTCGACGAGGGCGACCTCGAACCGGGCTGGTCGATCCTGGCGGCGCAGGACGCCGAACAGGGGGACGAGACCGGCTGTGAGGCACACGACGCCGTGCCGGCCGGGTCGCCGGCCCGTCTCTCGGCATCGCCCGGCTACGCCGAGTTGATGGCCCAGACGGCCTACCCCTTCGCCACGACGTTCGGCGCCGAGCGCTTCCTCGACGAACGAGAGGCTCTGCTCGACGAGTGCGCGTCGTTCACCGACCGGTACGGCAACCGCTACGAGACGATGCGGATCGATGTCGGCGCCGTCGGCGATCGGGTCGTCGCCTACCGACTGCGGATCCCGGACGATCCGGAGAACGCCTACTTCGTGTTCGTCCGCGTCGGACGCGTGGTGATGGGGATGGCCGCCGGGTTCGGCGACGAGCGGTACCCGCCGACGCTGGCCACCCATCTCGAGCGTGGCGTCGACAAGCTCGACGGGGTCGTGCCTGGCTGACGGTGCCCGTCGCTCCGGCCGTGGTGTCTCAGACCTCGCGGCCGGCGTGGCCGTGGTCGTGGGATGCGTGATCGAGCGAGCGCTGGGCGGCCCGCAGGTCGCGGAAGCTGATCAGCTCGATCGACCGCTCCGCCAGGGCCTGCCGCAGCGTCTGGCTGTGGGCGAGTTCGGCGTCGGCCACTCGGTCGGGCCACTCGGGCGTGATCGCCCGCAGCTCGGGGGTCTCGAACGCCGGTCGCAGATGGAGCTCGGTCACGCCCGGGCGGAGACCGTCGAGCACGGTGGCGATGCCGTCGTCGTCGTGGGGGAGGGTCACCACGTCGTCGGCGAACAGGATGCTCTCGGCGTGGGCCAGCTCACGAGCCGGGAAGCCGAGGTCGGTGCAGGGCTCGGGCAGCGAGATCGGGAGGGCGAAGTCGAGCGCGAGGTCGAGGTAGACGTCGAAGAACTCGGGTCGCGCGCACAGGGCGTGGAGGTGGGCGCTGAGGTGGGTGATGTCGAAGCCCCACAGCACGGCACGCTCGACCTGGGCCCGGCACTCGCGGCGGATCTCCTCGAGGTCGGCGTGTTCCCACAGGTCGGCGGGGGTGCGGGGGAAGCCGCCGTCGCCGTCGAGCAGGGAGGGGGCGTGGGTGATCGGGCCCCAGCGGTAGGTGTCGTGTTCGGCGTTGACGGTGAGGGCCACGCCGACGTCGTCGCCGTGGTAGTCGATGGCGGCCCCGCGAGCCCACGGGCAGGGCATCTGCAGCGAGGCGCTCGTGCCCACGCCGTTGCGGATGGCGCCGTAGACCCCGAGGTTGGCGGCGTTCGACGAGCCGAGGCCGTCGCACACGACCAGCGCCAGGCGGGCGTCGTCGGGGCGGCCGAGGTGATCGAGCAGCGAACTCACGGGATCGACGCTAGCGGCTCGGGGGATTGGGTCGGTGTGGCGGCGTGTGCGGCCGTGTGGTTGACCCAATGCTGGAGGTGGTGGCGGTGTGTGGGATTGGGTCGTTGAGCGGGTGTGTGGGGCCGTGTGAGTGACCCAATGCCGGGAAGTTTGGCCCGCTGAGCAGGGGGAACGCGAACAAATCGGCTTGTGTGGAATCTTCCACAGAGGGAAACGGGGGGCTCGTTCAGAGTGATGGATGTCGCAGCGAAGCGGCACA
>JBPEXC010000532.1:0-10984 GCA_052032035.1 Acidimicrobiales bacterium
CCCGAGGAGGCGCGTCCACATGACCACCCCACCCATCCGGCTCGTGCCGGCCGTGCCCGCACGGCGTCGACACCGCTCGGTGGTCGCGCTGTTGGCGGCGGCCGCCGTCGCCCTCACGACCCTCCTGGCCGCCGCTCCGGCCGGGGCCCACGAGGGCGACCAGACCTACCTCTACCTCGACGTGAGTCGCACGGCGATCGCGGGTCGCATCGAATCGCCCCTCGACGATCTCGCGACCGTGCTCGGGCTCGACCTGACCGGCGACGACGCGACGGTGCTGGCCGAACTCGAGGCCGAGGCCGAGACGATCGCCGCCTACTACGCCGAACACCTGACCGTGACGGTCGACGGCGCCACCTGGCCGGCGGAGGTCGGGGTCGGCGAGTTGTTCGCCTCCGATCTCCCCGAGACCGACGACGAGTACGCCGTGTTCCCGTTCGAGATCGCGGTGCCCGCAGGCACCGACGTCCCGCGCGACTTCGACCTCACCTTCGATCCCTTCCTCGACGAGATCGAGGGGCGTGACGCGCTGTTGCTGATCGGCAACGACTGGGAGGGCGGCGTGTTCGACAACGGCAACGAGATCTACGCCGCGTTCGACGCCGGCAGTCGCACCCAGAGCGTGGACCTGGGCGACAGCGGCTGGTGGAAGACGATCCAGGCGTCGGTGTCGCTCGGGGTCAACCACATCAAGACAGGGCCCGACCACGTGCTGTTCGTCCTCGTGCTCCTGCTGCCGTCGGTGCTCGTGTTCGGGTCGTCGTGGCAGCCGGCGCCGTCGTTCGGCAACGCCCTGTGGCGGGTGACGAAGATCGTCACGATGTTCACCGTCGCCCACTCGATCACCTTCACCCTGGCCGGCCTCGGCATCCTGCCCCTGCCGCCGTCCCGCCTGGTCGAGTCGATCATCGCCGGCTCGATCGCCGTGGCCGCGCTCCACAACCTGCGCCCCGTCGCCGCCAACAAGGAGTGGTGGCTGTCGTTCGCCTTCGGGCTGTTCCACGGGATGGGCTTCGCGTCGCTGGTCGAGGGCCTCGACGTGCCCCGCTCCACCCAGCTCCTGTCGCTGCTCGGTCGCAACCTCGGCATCGAGATCGGCCAGGCCGCCGTCGTCGTCCTGTGCTTCCCGTTCCTGTTCCTGCTCGCCCGGACCCGGGTCTACAAGCCGTTCTTCGTGGCCGGGTCGCTGGCCCTCGCCGCGATCAGCGTCGGCTGGCTGATCGAGCGAGTCTTCGACACCGACCTCGGCATGGGCTCGATCACCGATCCGCTCGTCGCCTGGCCCCGGGCCCTCTACGTGCTGATCCTGCTCACGATCGGCGCCGCCGCCCTGTTCGCGTTCGAGCGCCGCAACGACCGGCTCGTGCCGCCCGCTCCGGCGCCCGCCTGACCGCCCGGTACCAACCCGCCGCAACCCGGCCGCCGGGGTCGGCGCTCGTCACGACGAGCGCCGCACCTCGGCGTCGCCGGCGTCGAGCCGGAGGACGAGGGTGAGGACCGGCCCCTCGGCGTCGCTCGGGGCCTCGTCGAGGGCGATCACGATGTCGCCGAAGGCATCGTCGGCCACGACGTCGACGAGGGCGTCGTCGGCGACGACGACCACGATCGCCCCGTAGACCAGCTCGACCTCGACCGTGCGGTCCTCGGTCAGCTCGACCGCCGTCAGGTCGACCTCGATCGCCCCGAGCCCGAGGGCGTAGCGCGCCGCCAGGTCGGCCTCGTCGACGACGACGTGGCGGCGTTCACCGGCACCGTCGGCCAGGGCGGCCTCGATCACGCCCGTGGCCGGGATGCCGACCAGGGCCACGGCGAGGAGCACGGCCAGACCGAGCGACCGGAGCAGGGAGCGGCTCACGACCAGGCTCACGATCAGCCCGATGCCGAGCACCGCTGCGCTGACCACGGGATAGGCGGCGCCCGGCACGTCGGCGCCGAGGAGGGCGTGGGCCGCCATCAGGGCGCCGACGGCGACCGCGGCGACGGCGAGCGTCACCGAGGCCACGGGGGCTCGCCGCTCGGGGCGCGTCGGGGCCGACGCGGCTCGGCGCGGCTCATCGTCGGTCAGCCACGTCGTGCCCCAGGTGGTCTGGTCGGCCGTCGACGGATCCGTCGCCGCCGACGAAGCCGTCGGTGTCGGCGAGGGCGCGGCCGTCGGCGCAGCGTGGACGGGCATCCCGGTCGGAGGAGGCGCGTGTCGCCACTCGGGCGCGGGGTGGCGTTGGAGCAGCCAGACGCCGGCGCCGATCGCGGCGGCCGCAGCTATCCAGTTGCCGTCGATCAGACCGACGCCGGGCAGGATCGCGCCCGCCGCGGCGATGGCACACAGCACGCCGATCCACAACCGGGCCCCCCGTTGCACGGTCCGGAAACGGATGGGCGAGGCGTCGTCGGCGTCGGCGACGAGCAGCCAGGCGGCCAGGTAGGCGAGGACGAACGAGCCGCTTGCCACCGATGCGACGACGATCCCGACCCGCACCAGCACCGGGTCGACGTCGAACGCCTGACCGATCCCGGCCGCCACCCCGCCGAGTGGACCGTCGCGACGACGGAGCCGCCGATCGGGTGGGGGAGCGAGGGGAGCGGTCACGACTCCAGCGTGCCGGATCGTCGCCGCCGGGACGATCAGGGTGAACCCTGACCCCACCCCGAGCCGAGTCGCGCCGGCTCCGGGGCCACCCCGGTGTGGCGTCGTCCCGGTCCGTGGAATCATGGGAGTGCTCATGACCTCCGCCTCGTCCACCACCTCGCCGGCTACCGCCCGGCCTCCGGCCGACGGGTCGCCCGCGGCGCGGCGCGACCGGCGGTGGCAGTTGCCGCGCCTCGACGACGACGATCGGATCGTCGGCGGGCTGGCGGCGGGTGTGGCCCGCGAGGTCGGCGTCGACGCCCTCTGGGTGCGGCTCGCCTTCGTGCTGCTGTTCGCCATCGGCGGCTGGGGCGCGCTCCTCTATGCGGTCGGCTGGGGCGCGACGGCCTACGCCGAGTATGCGACGTCGCCGGTGCGGACCGACCCGGTGCCCAAGGGGGCGTCGATGCGCGACCGCCACCTCGGCCTCTGGCTCGTCGTGCTCGGACTCGTGATCGCCGCCGCTCGGTTGGCGATCGTGCCGGCGCGGCACCTGTGGCCCTGCGCCGTGGTCGCCGCCGGGGTGGTGCTCGCCCGACGCCCGCTGCGGGCGGGGCGCCCGAGCCGCTGGGGACCGGTCCAGGTCGTCGCCGGTCTCGTCGTCGCCGTCGCCGGGGTCGGCTGGTTCGTCGCCGCGCTGATCGGGCGAGGCACCGCCCTCGACGCCATCGTCGGCGTGGGGGCCACCCTGATCCTGGTCGTCGCCGCCGCAGCGCCGTGGTGGTGGGGCCTGGTGCGATCGCTCGACGCCGAGCGGCAGGCCCGCGTCCGGTCCGAGGAACGGGCCGACGTCGCCGCCCACCTCCACGACTCGGTCCTGCAGACCTTGGTGTTGATCCAGAAGAGCGGCGACCCGGCGGCGATGGCGCAGCTCGCCCGACGCCAGGAACGCGAGCTCCGGAACTGGCTCGACCCCGAGCGCGTCTCGCGGGTCGGCGGCAGTCTGCGCGGTGCCCTCGACGACCTGGCATCGGGCTGCGAGGCCGACTGGGGCATCCGGGTCGAGACGGTCGTGGTCGGCGACTGTCCCCTCGACGACGCGATCGCCGCCGCGGTCGCCGCGGCGCGAGAGGCCGTCGTCAACGCCGCCAAACACGCCGGGGTCGAGCGGGTCGACCTCTACGCCGAGGTGACCGAGCAGCAGGTCGAACTGTTCGTCCGCGACGCCGGCAGCGGGTTCGACCCCGCAGCCGTCGACGCCGACCGCCGGGGCATCGCCCACAGCATCGAGGGGCGGGTCGAGCGCGTCGGCGGCGACGCCGTGGTCCACGCCGCCCCCGGCGAGGGGACCGAGGTCGAGATCCGCGTGCCTCGCGGCCCGGGCACCACCACCGAATCACGGAGCGTGCAGCCATGACCTTCCAGCCGACCGTCGTCCTCGTCGACGACCACGAACTGGTCCGGGCCGGGGTGCGGGCCGAGCTCGGCGACGCCGTCCACGTGGTCGGTGAGGCGGCCGACGTCGCCGAGGCCGTCGACATGATCAGCGACCGTCCGCCCGACGTCGTCCTCCTCGACGTGCACCTCCCGTCGGGCACGGGGGCCGACGTGATCGCCGGATGCGTGGCGCGGGGCGTCGAGACCCGGTTCCTCGCCCTGTCGGTGTCGGACGCCGCCGACGACGTGATCGCCGTGATCCGGGCCGGCGCCCGGGGGTACGTGACCAAGGCGATCCGGGGCGACGACCTCATCGACGCCGTCGTGCGCGTCGCCGAGGGCGACGCCGTGTTCTCGCCGCGCCTGGCCGGCTTCGTGATCGACGCCTTCAGTGCGGCGATCCCGGAGCCGGAGGACCCCGAACTCGACCAGCTCTCACCTCGCGAACAGGAGGTGATGCGGCTCCTCGCCCGAGGCTACGCCTACAAGGAGATCGCCCGTCGGCTCACGATCTCGATCAAGACGGTCGAGACCCACGCGTCCAACGTGTTGCGCAAGCTCCAGCTCTCGAGCCGTCACGAGCTGACGCGCTGGGCGGCGCAGCGGCGCATCGTCTGAGCCCGGCATCGCTCGCCCCCGAACCCGGCGCCGCGACCCCGACGGCACCCCCGGGGGGATGGGGGAGCGCTCCGGGTGACCCCCGATCGATGGGCGGGACCCGGCCCTCGACGATGGGGGCATGCGAAGCTCAACGGTCACTGCCCACCACCCGCCGGTCGCCCCGACCGGCCCCGACCGCCCGGCCTGGGTACCGATCGTCTCGGCCCGAGGGGTGCACAAGACCCACCGGTCCGGGCGGGTCGAGACCCCGGTGCTGCGCGGTGTCGACGTCGACCTCCAGGCCGGCGCCTTCACCGTGATCCTCGGGGCGTCGGGGTCGGGGAAGTCGACCCTGCTCAACTGCCTGTCCGGTCTCGACTCGATCGACGCCGGTGAGATCCGCGTCGACGGCGTCGACCTCCACCGCCTCGGCGATCGCCGCCGCACGGCGCTGCGGGCCCAACGCATGGGTTTCGTGTTCCAGGGCTTCAACCTGCTCCCGGTGCTGACCGCACGGGAGAACGTCGAGCTGCCCGCCCTCGCCACCCGACGCTCGACGTCGGCCACCCGGACCCGGGCGGCTCAGCTCCTGGCGTCGGTCGGGCTGGCGGATCGCAGCGACCACCGCCCGGCCGAACTGTCGGGCGGGCAACAACAGCGGGTGGCGATCGCCCGGGCCCTGATGACCGACCCGGCGATCATCTGGGCCGACGAGCCGACCGGCAACCTCGACCGGGCCGCCGCCGAGAACGTGCTCGAGCTGTTCGACGGGTTGCGGCGCGAGGGGCGCACCGTCGTCATGGTCACCCACGACCCGGCGATCGCCGCCACCGCCGACCGGCAGGTGACCGTCGCCGACGGGCGAGTGGTGGTCACCGAGGATGTCGCGGGCGTGGAGGCGGTCCGATGACGATCGCCGCCCTCGCCCTCCTCACCCTCGTGCTCGTGCCGCTCCTGTCCGGCCTGCTGCGCCACCCCGGCCAGCGTCGCATCGTCGTCGGCCGCCTCACCCGGCGCCCCGGCGAGACCCTGCTGGTCGCCGGTGGCACCCTGCTGGCCACCGGCCTCATCACCGGCTCGATGGTCGCCGGCGACAGCTTCGATCACTCCCTGTCGGCTCGCGTGGTCGACGAGCTCGGCTGGGTCGACGAGACCGTCGACCTGACCGGCCTCGGGACGCCGGCGCGGACCGACCTCGACGCCGTCGTCGCCGGTGTCGTCGCCGCCGACGAGGTGTTCGACCGGGCCGCCGTCGTGGCCACCTCGACCGTCGCGATCGGCGGGGAGGCCCACGTCGTCGCCACCATCGAGGTCGCGGCCGAGGCCGAAGGTGCCGAGATGACGGGCGTCCCGGAGCCGGCCCCCGGGGTCGCGGTGATCCGCAGCGATCTGGCCGACGACCTCGAACTCGCCGTCGGCGACCGCGTGACGGTGTCGTCGCGAGCGGGGCCGACCGACCTCGTCGTCGGCTCGATCGAGCCCGGTGGCGGCGCCTCGTCGCTCGCGCCGCTCGTCGTCTCCCTCGAGACGTTCGCCGCCCTCGACGCCGAGATCGAGGGCCGACACCTCCTGGCGTCGAACCTCGGCGACGAGCGGGCCGGGGCCGACCGGTCGATCGAGGCCGTCGCCGCCCTCGAGCAGCACGTGGCCGCCACGCTCGGCGACGGGCTGATCGTCCGACCGGTCAAGCGACAGTGGCTCGACCTCGCGGCCGACGAGGGGGCCGAGATGACGTCGCTGTTCGGCACGATCGGCGGCTTCGGCGTCGCCGCCGGGGTGCTGTTGATCGTCAACCTGTTCGTCCTGGTCGCCGAGGGCCGCCGGTCGGAACAGGGCACCCTGCGGGCCGTCGGCTACGGCAGGGGTCGCGTCGCCCGGCTGTTGATGGCCGAGGGCGCGGTCCACGGCGCCGTCGGCGCCATCGGCGGCACCGCCCTCGGCGCGGGCATCGGCGCCGGGATCGTCGCCGGGTCGAACGCCCTGCTGGTCGAACCCGGCGAACCCCGCCTGTCGGTGTCGGTCGAGCCGGCCACCCTGGCCGCCGGCGCCGCCATCGGACTCGCCATCTCGCTGCTGACCGTCGTCGCCGCGGCTACGTGGGCGGCCAGGGGCGAGATCGTCGCCGCCCTGGCCGACCGGGAGCCGTCGCCCCGGCCGACGGCGGCATGGCGGCATCGGATCGTCGGCGGCGTCGCGCTGGCGCTGGCCGGCGGCGCGCTCTCAATGTGGACCGACGCCGCCGAGGTGCTCCTGCTCGCCCCGATCGCCGGCCTGCTCGGCGCGTCGCCGTGGCTCGCCCTCGCGGTCGGACGCGGCGACGTCGGCCGGGCCCGGGCGGCGTTGGTGACCACGGCGGCGGCGCTGGCGTGGGCGATCGCGGTGTTCGAGGTCGGCGGCGACCCGATGGACGACGTCGAGGTGACGTTCTTCCTGCTCCAGGGTCTCGTGTCGATCGCTCTCGCCGTCCGCGTCCTCGTGGCGCTCGATCCGCTCTGGCACCGGCTCGGCCGTACCGGCGCCGGTCTGGGGCTTCGCCTCGGGGTCCTGGAACCGCTGGAGCATCGGATGCGCACCAGCCTCCTGATCGCGATGTCGGCACTGGTCGTGTTCACCGTCACGATGGTCGCCGTCATCGGTGAGGTGTTCGCCGCCTCGAGCGGCCAGCTCGGCGAGCAGGCCGGCGGCCGATTCGACACCGCGATCGACGTGCCGGCCGACTCGTTGTCGAGCGGCGAGCTCGTGGCGCTCGACAGCATCGATGCCGCCGTGGCGATCGACGTCGCCCGGGTCGGGCGACCCGACGCCGACCCGATCCGGGTGAGCTTCGTCGACCTCGCCGCCCTCGGGGCCGACGGGGCAGGCCCCGAGTTGGACGTCCACGACGAGCGCTACCCCGACGCCGCCGCGATGTGGGCCGACCCCGGCCTCGCCGGCGACGGCCGACCCGGGATCGTGGCGGGTGACGACAGCGACCACGTCGTGGGTGACGTCGTCGTGTTCGACGGCCTCGACGGGCCGATCGAGACGACCGTCGTCGCCGTCGCCCGCCACCTGTGGCTGAGCGAGAGCGGCCTCCTGCTGCCGGTCGAACTGGCCGCATCGCTGGTGCCGGGAGGGTTCGCGCCCGACCGGTTCTGGCTCGACACCATCGACCCGAGCGGTGCCGGCGCGGCGCCCGCCGAACTCCTCGCCGAGGCCGCGGTCGACGTCCCCGACCTGCGATGGGCGACGGCCGCCACCTTCGCCGAACTCGCCGACGACGAGACGGCCGGGACGAAGTCGTTCCTGGCCGTGCTCAACGGCTACCTGGCGGTGGGACTCCTCGTCGGGATCTCGGGCCTGAGCGTCGTGCTGCTCCGAGCCGTGCAGGAGCGTCGTCGCAATCTAGCCGTGCTGCGGGCGGTCGGGGTGCGCACCGAGGTGATCCGCCGAGCGTTCCTGGTCGAGGGCGTGGTGATCGGGGCCCAGGGCGTCGCCACCGGGATGGTGATCGGGCTGCTGACGAGCTGGCTGTCGATGACCCGCAGCGGTGCCTTCGAGGAAGGGCTCACCTTCGCCGTGCCGTGGACCCAGCTGGGGGCCCTCGCCGCCGTCACGGTGGCGGCGTCGCTCGCCGCCTCTGTGGCGCCGTCGCTGCGGGCGGGCCGGATCCCACCCGCCGCCGCCCTGCGGGTCTAGGCAGCCCCGCGGGTCTAGGCAGCGTGTCTGGGCAGCGCGGGTCGTCGTCCCATAGGGTCGGCGGCCATGAGCATCACCTCGTCGGGGTTCACGCCTCGCGTCGCCCTGCCCGAACACGTCGCCCTCGACACGGCGAGCTGGGTCGTCCTCGACGACCGAGGTCGGGTGCTCGTGAGCGACGCCACGCTCCCGGCCGGGGAGGAAGCGCCCGTGGCCCTCGCCGAGCCGCCCCACCTCCTCGGCCTCCAGGGCCCCCACCCGGTGTGGGTCGGACGGGCCCGGACCGGCGGCGACGATCCTGCCGGCGGTGACTGGGTCGACCTGCGAGGGGCCCACGGGCTGCTCGCCGAACCCGAGTGGGTGTTGGCCGGCCGTGGCGCCCAGGTGCTGCGGTGGGCCGACGATCACCGCTTCTGCGGGCGCTGCGGCACCGCGACCGAGCGTCACCCGGTCGATCGGGCGATGGCGTGCCCGGACTGTGGGCTCCAGTCGTTCCCCCGGCTGTCGCCGGCGACGATCACCCTCGTCGAACGGGATCACCCGACCGACGGGCCCCAGGTCCTGCTCGCCTGGGGCCGAGCGTTCCCCGTGCGGTTCTTCTCGACCCTCGCCGGCTTCGTCGAACCCGGCGAGTCGCTCGAGGAGTGTGTGGCGCGCGAGATCCGGGAGGAGGTCGGGGTCGAGGTCGGCGAGATCTCCTACTTCGGGTCGCAGCCCTGGCCGTTCCCGCACTCGCTGATGGTCGGGTTCCGGGCCCGGTGGACCGCCGGCGACATCTCGATCCAGGAGGAGGAGATCGTCGAGGCCGGCTGGTTCGGGCCCGACTCGCTGCCCCCGGTGCCCCGAGGGCGCATGTCGATCGCGGGCTGGCTGCTCGAGGACTGGCTCGACCGGGTCGGCTGACCGGCGCCGCAGCCGGACTCACACAGCCAGGCTCACACAGCCGGACTCACACAGCCGGCCTCATTCCTTGGACGCGATGGCGTTGGGCACGACGTTCATCTTCGGCTCGTACTCCACCGCCTCGACGTCGGTCTGCTCGTTGCCCTGCGTGGCCCGCAGCTCGGCCCGGCACGACTCGCACGGACCGTAGAGCCGTTCGGTCACCTCGCCGTCGCAGCGAGGGCACGTGAACCCGAGGTCCCGGGGGGTCTCGACCCCGAGCACGGAACAGCCGAGAGCCTGGCCGGGTGCGACGTCGTTTCCCTGATCCGACATCCTCCGAATGCTAGTGGGACGGCGGCCCCGAGGCCGACGACCCGTTGCCGGCGTAAGCGTTTGCACGGCCTGCTAGCGTGAGGTGTCACGCCGCCAGGAGAAGGGAACCACCGCCGTGGCCGAGGTCGTACTCAAGGGAATCGAGAAGGTCTACCCGAACGGCTACCACGCCATTCACTCCCTCGATCTCGAGATCGCCGACGGCGAGTTCCTCGTGCTGGTGGGCCCGTCGGGTTGTGGCAAGTCGACCGCGCTGCGCATGGTCGCCGGCCTCGAGGAGATCTCCGGCGGTGAGCTCCACATCGGCGACCGACTGGTCAACGACGTGCACCCCAAGGACCGGGACATCGCCATGGTGTTCCAGAACTACGCCCTCTACCCCCACATGACGGTGGCCGACAACATCGGCTTCGCCCTCAAGCTGGCCAAGGTTCCCAAGGCCGAGATCGAGGAGCGGGTGCGCAAGGCCGCCGCGATCCTCGACCTCACCGAACAGCTCGAGCGCAAGCCCGGCCAGCTCTCGGGTGGTCAGCGCCAGCGGGTGGCGATGGGTCGGGCGATCGTGCGTCAGCCCAAGGCGTTCCTGATGGACGAGCCGCTGTCGAACCTCGACGCCAAGCTTCGCGTCCAGATGCGAGCCGAGATCGCCGGCCTCCAGCGCGACCTCGGCGTCACCACCATCTACGTCACCCACGACCAGGTCGAGGCGATGACGATGGGCGACCGGGTGGCCGTGCTCAAGCGGGGCTACCTGCAGCAGGTCGACTCGCCCCAGAACCTCTACGAGGCGCCCGACAACGTGTTCGTGGCCGGCTTCATCGGCTCGCCGTCGATGAACCTGATGGTCTCGACGCTCGGCGGCACCGCCGAGGCACCGACCGTCGAGATCGCCGGCCACCAGCTGGCCGTCGATCCGGCCCTCGCCGCGTCGAAGCCCGGGCTCGCCCGCTACCTCGGCAAGCAGATCGTGGTGGGGATCCGGCCCGAGGATCTCGAGGCCGCCGAGACCGCCGGCGATCCGGCTCCCGACCGCACCCTCGAGACCGAGGCGTCGCTGATCGAGTCGCTGGGGTCCGAGATCATCGTGCACTTCCCGTTGGCCGCCGAGGCCTACGCGATCATGGACGCCGAGTTCGAGGGCGAGGACGCAGTCGACGCCACCCGCGATGCCCAGGGCCGCACGATCTTCGTCGGGAAGTTCAGCCCCCGGGCGCACCCGCGGATGGGGCAGCCCCTGTCCATCGTGGTCGACACCAGCCGCTTCCACTTCTTCGACCCGGCCAGCGGCGAAGCGATTCGCGACTGAGCGCCGGCCGGACGCGATCCGGGCGTGTCCGTGAACGGTTGCGTCCCGGTCGGCTACAACTGATGGTGCACCCCGAGCAGGTGGGAGGTGGGTGTTGGACCTCGCGGTGATCTCGTTCTTCGTGGCCGGTGTGCTCACCGGACTGCTGGTCGCGTGGATCGCCTGGCTCGCCGCCGACC